>CBDUZM010000001.1:0-37566 GCA_965371685.1 uncultured Spirochaetaceae bacterium
TGCTAAAACCGATCTGTGATGCAGTGCAGCGATCGGGGCTTTTGGCGGATGACAAGAAAATAAAGAGTATATGGATGCAGGAAGCTAAAAGGCATAAGAAAGGAGAGCTGGACGAGATCTGGCTTTATTTTACAGGACTGGAAAAATGATAAATAGATATGAGCGAGCCAAAAGTTACGAGAAGCCCTTTTTCTCAAAGCGAGCCACACAGGATGAGAAAACCACCCCTTTGAAGCGAGCCAAGGAGCCAGAGAAATCCACCTTTCGGGAGCGAGCCAAAAGAGGAGAGGAAACCATCTTATTGGAGCGAGCCAAGGAGGTTGAGAAAACCATGTGCCCTGAGCGGGCCAGGACCTGCGAGAAAACCATACGACATGAGCGAGCCACTGGCCATGAGAAAACCATAAAGCAGAAGCGAGCCAGTGTTGATGAGAAAACCATACAATCCGAGCGAGCCATGCACGATGAGAAAACCATATACCGGAAGCGAGGCGAGGTTCCTGTCGGGGATTCAACTCCCCGGCAGGATTTATTAATCCAAATTTCAGGAGTTATAAATATGAAAAATAAAAGAATATTAATTATCCCGCCGATTGTGCTTTATATTCTTTGGCTCATTCTGATTCCAATTATATTTCATGGGCAACATTGGGGAGATAGTTCCGCTATAGCATGGTTGTATCTTATGAGTACAGTAGGAATATTAGCGGTGGGATGTTGCATAACTGTTATAGCTCTTATTGGGATTCGAATTATAAGTGGTTTGGTTGAGTGGATTAAAAAAGGTATACCTGAAGAAGCCGAGAAAGAAGTGGACGAATATTTAGAGGATGACAGATGAAACTGGATCCGAAAAATATTGAATGGGCGGAAAAAACGATAGAGGAAATGTGCTCCAAGAAGAGTTATGGATTTGTTTCTCTAGTATATCGTATAAATAATGGAAAGTTGGATTTAGTCGAAACAAGGATAAACAAAACGAAAAAGGTAAGGAAAAATGAAAACAATCAAAATCAAGTGCAAGGCAGCGGCGACGATATCGCTGGAACAGCTGAGAGAATTTCAGGGTAATCTGAAATCTCTTTCCCCAAAGAATAGCGAAAAGCTCAGGCAAAATATTCTCAAATATGGTTTCAGCGCACCGATTTTTGTCTGGCAAAAAGAAGAAGAGAAATACATATTAGACGGCAAGCAGCGGATGACCGTGCTCCTGGAGCTCAAAAAAGAAGGATACGAGATACCGCCGCTGCCGGTGGCATACATCGAAGCGGATAGCTGGAAGGAAGCGAAGAAAAAACTCCTGACAATAACAAGTCAATTCGGTAAAATCGAGAAGGAGGGGCTCGAGGAATTTTTGCTGGATGCGGATATTCTGAAGGACGAGATTATTGATGATGTGGATTTTACGGGGATATTTCTTGAGATCGGCGATCAGGCGCAGGAGCATGAAGAAACGCTTAAGCCCTACCAAAAAACGCATATTCTTTTGTCTTTCAATCCGGGGCTTTTTCCGAAGATTCAAAAACATGTGGAAAAGATCCTGCAGGTGGAGGGAGTGGAATATGAGCAAGGCTCCAATTAAAGTCGATCATTCATACTTGATGGACAAGGTGATGCTCCGAGTCAATCATCTCCCGCGGAAGAAGGCGATCACGGTTCTGGATGCCTTTCACGGCTCCGGAACGATATGGAAAAACGTCCGGAAAAAAACAGAGAAAGAGATCCAGGTGGTAGGAATCGATAAAAAACCCGGCAAGGGACCAGGGCTCACGCTGGAAGGGGACAACCTGAAATTCATCCCCTCCCTGGATCTCTCTCCCTATGACGTGATTGATCTGGATGCATACGGAGTTCCCTATCGAGTATTGAAGGAGATCTTCAAGAACGGAAGCGCCAGGAAGGGAGCGTATGTTTTCGCAACCTTCATTCAATCAGTCCAGGGCAGACTGCCGACGGAAATGCTGGAGGAGCTCGGATATACGAAAGCCATGATCAAGAAAGCCCCGGCTCTTCTATGCCGGCATGGATTAGAGAAGCTCACAAACTTTCTCTCAATATTGGGTGTAAAGAGCATAAATTACATTTCTAAGGACAGAAAATACTACCTTTATTTCAAGATGCCTTGCTAACTCTTTATGTGGAAAAGAGTTGAAAGGCAGCGCAAAATAGATTATATTATTAATAGGGTATGAGAAATGATCTATCAACCTAAAGGACGTGCGAGAGAATATTCCCCCCTGGCGGCCAATCTTTATGAAGGCTGCGATCATGGATGCGTCTACTGCTATGTGCCCAGGATCTTACGAAAGGACCGGGAGGCCTTCCGACTGACCGTAAACCCTAAGAAAAACATCATCGAACGGCTTAAGGGCCAGGTGAGCAAATGGAAAGGACCAAGGGACCAGGTCCTCTTATGCTTCACCGGAGATCCCTATTGCCATGCTGAAATGAAGGAAAGGATCACCCGGCAGGCCCTCCGGATCCTGCTCGAAGGAGGATTCCCGGTGGCAGTCCTGACAAAGGGAGGATCCCGGTGTCTTCGGGATCTGGATATCTTCCAACAATATAAAGACCAGATCAAGGTCGGCGCAACGTTAACATTCATATCGGGCAGAGAAGCAAGACAATTCGAACCCTATTCTGCAGGGCCCGAGGACCGGATGCAAACCTTATACAACCTTCATCAGAACGGTGTCAGAACCTGGGCCAGCTTCGAGCCGGTGATCAGCCCGGATCAGACGATCGAGCTCATCAATCAAACGATGGACTATGTGGATGAATACAAGATAGGAAAGATAAATCAGTTCAAGGACTTTGATAAACATATTCCATGGAATACATTCCTCCAGGAAGTGGTTGACATCCTCCGGATGAGAGAAAAGAATTTCTATGTGAAGGAGGATCTAAGAAATCAAGCGCGGGATATAATCCTAACAAAAAAAGAATCCGACATGAACGCTCTCACCATGAAGCAGGAAGCCGGCCAGCTCTCCCTGGCAATATAGGCCCTCCTTTCGGCAGCAACTATCAACAACTATTAAAAGCTTGACAAAAGCTTTTCTCTCTTACTATTATGAAGATAATAGATTGGCTGATTGCCGACCGATAAACGGAGGCGATGGGTCAGTCAAATAGAAATCTTATTCTCATGTTTTAAAGCTGGAGAATGGATTCTGTTTGACTGACTTATCGCCTTTTTTATTTGCAGGATAGGAAGAATGAAACTGTAACCCTGGGAGGGGAACGATTTGCCATATAAACCGCAGAAGCCATGCAAACATCCGGGCTGCCCCGGGCTAACCCACGAAGATTACTGCGAGAAGCACGCTCCTTTCTATCCAAAACATCAAAAGAACAGGCTGAAAGATATGCGGCCATCGATCTATCAACGGGAAGGCTACGGTCCTGAATGGCGAGGGATCAGGCGGAGATATCTCAAAGCAAATCCAATCTGCGAATACTGCGGAGTGAACGAATCAACACAGGTGGACCACCGGATCCCGGTCGCGGACGGCGGGACATCCGAGGAGGAGAACCTGGCTGCCAGCTGCCAGGCATGTCACAACCGGAAGACAGGAGGCGAACGGTCGGGCCGAGGGGTATGGCATGCAAATCGTACCCACTCTCGAACATAACCCGGATCGTGCAGGTTTACGTGTGTGATGTCAAAACTAAAAGGGGGGGTTAAATGACCGGAAGACCTAGAAAACCGACCCAAAAAAAGATCATTCATGGCACTTTCCGGAAGGACAGGGCCCCAAAGAACGAACCCATACCGGAGAAATCGGAAAAGGAGAAAGCACCCTGGTGGATGAAAGGGTATGTGACGAGGAAAGCTTATCGTGATCTTTCACGATATCTGAAGGAAAACGGCCTGCTGACCAAACTTGACGAAATGGCGCTGGAAATGCTGGTAAGCGCATATGCGAAATGGCGGGATGCCCGGGAAAAGGCCAAAATAGGAATCTATAAAACATCTAAAGGATACGTTGGATTCAATCCCATGATCACGGTGGAAAAAACCTATTTCAAAGAGCTCCGCGACATGCTCATCGAATTCGGCATGACGCCGAGCGCTCGATCGAGGATCGACATTAAAGAGCAGGAAGGTAAAGAGGAAGACCTGATTGAGAAGATGCTTAATGAGAAATGAACATTTTAGTTTACGGCTGCTGTTATTTATTCTGGTGTTTTGCATGATCGGGCAATACACGGCGGCGCAATACATCCAGGACGTCCAGACAGGCGACCAGGTGGCCTGTAAATGGGTGAAGCTTTCTATACAAAGACACTTGAACGATCTGAAACGAGCCGAGGCGGAAGATCCGGATTTCCCTTTTTACTATAACGAGAAGGCAGCCAGGCGTGTAATCGATTTCAAACAGGAGCTCCATCATACCCAGGGGCCGTGGGCGAATCCACGCATGCACGATACACGGCTCCGACTCGAGCCCTGGCAGCAATTCATCGATTCAATGATTTTCGGCTGGCTTTCCAGGGAAGACGATTGCCGGCGTTTTACGAGAGTCTATATCGAAGTTGGCAAAAAAAACGGAAAGACCACCAATGCGGCGGCAACAGCGAATTATTGCTTTTTCGTGGATAAGCCCCGGGAAATCGGGCCAGAGGTCTATTGCGTAGCCACCAAAAAAGCGCAGGCGGAAAAAGCCTGGGACGAAATCGATCGACAAATTCAAAGACATCCTGCTCTTGAAAGAAAAACAAAAGTTTACGTCCAGAAATCTACCATCGTAATTCCCGGCACAGCGGCCCGCGTGAAAATGCTCGGAAAGGATTCGAAAACGGAAGACGGCATGAATCCTCATTTCGTGCTCGTGGACGAATATCACGCACATCCGGACAATTCAATGCTGGAGGTAATGGAATCAGCAATGATGGCCCGCCAGCAGTCTCTCGTCTACATTATCACCACGGCTGGCTTCAACAAAAACTCCGCCTGCTACCAGGAAGAGCATCTCCAGGCGGAGAAAGTGCTCGAAGGCAGCCTCAACCCGGCGCCGGAGAATTTCTTCTGCATAATCTTCACTCTGGACGAAGGGGACGACTGGACAGATCCCAAAGTATGGATAAAGGCAAATCCGAATCTCGGTGTTTCCATAATATGGAAGAAGTTCGAGGGACGCATCAAACAAGCCATTATAACCCCTGAAAAACAGAACAAGATAAAAACCAAGAACCTGAATATCTGGACAGAGGCGGAGACCCGATGGATGGAGCAGGATACCTGGAATAAATGCTCTTTTAAGGTGGATTCGGAAGCCCTGGCAGGCAGGCCCTGCTATGTGGGAATGGATCTTTCCGCTTCGCAGGATATTACGGCTGTGGTTCTTTGCTTTCCTCCCCAATCAGCTGGGGAGAGATATCAATTCCTATACCGGTTCTTTATTCCAGAAGATAATATCATCAAACGGGAACAGAGAGACAAGGTTCCCTACAGCTACTGGATTGAGACAGGCCTGGTAATAACAACTCCCGGCAATTCGATCGATTATGATTTCATCGAGCAAACAATCCTCGAGGACGGCGGAATATATGAGATCCGGGAGATCGGTTTCGATCCCTGGAAATCCCATGAAATAGTAAATCATCTGATGAACGAAGGATTTACGATGGTGCCGATCCGCCAGAGCTATTACGGAATGGCGCAGCCTACGGATATTTTTGAGAAGAAGATCCTGGCCCTGATGGTCGCTCATGGAGGTAATCCGGTGATGAACTGGATGATCTCCTGCACGGAAATGAAAAGCGACCGCCAGGATAACAAAATGCCGATGAAGCCACAAAGAGAAAAAACGGGAAAACGGATTGACGGTGTGGTTGCTTCGATCATAGCTATAGGAAGAGCGGTGATGAATACGGAGGAAGACACTTCCCTTGAAGTATTCGTAGTATGAAACGAATAAATCTGATTAATAGATTATCCGGAGCTCTCAAGGCCCTCCGCGGATTCGAGGATTACGACGACGAGAAGTACCTGGAATTCATAGGAGGAGGGACGACAAAAGCAGGAGTCCGAATCAACGAAGTCAATGCGCTGAATATATCGGCCATCTATGCGGCGGTAAACATTATCGCCGGCACCATCGCAAGCATGCCCAGGGGGATCTATCGAAGACTGAAAACCGGCGGCTCGGAAAAGGCGACGGATCATCCTCTCTATGAAAGACTCCGCAGCAAGCCTAACGATACCACGATGACATCCTGGCAATGGATTTTTACAGGAATTGTGCATAAATATCTCTGGGGGAACTGGTATACTTATATTGACACGGCCAGCTATCAGGACAGAAAATTTATTCCTCTGCTTCCGGACCGGACATGGAGGGATCCTGAAAATCTGGATAGATATATAACAAAGCAGGATCTGAAGAGCAAGCAGCTAAAAATCCTGGCAGACAAAATGCTCCACATCCCGCACTTCAGCCTGAATGGAACGATAGGAAAGGGAGTTATCCAATTCGCCAGGCAATCCATGGGGCTGACCACGGCGCTTGATCAGTTTGCAGCCTCCTATTTCGGCCAGGGCATGAATGTCGGAGGAATCGCTAAACTCAAAAAAGATCCCGACATAAATGATAAAAAACGTCTAAAAGAGGATTTTGACACAAAATACAAAGGCCTCGGAAAAATCTTCTCAACTCTTTTCCTTCCGACAATAGTGGAAGAATATAAGCCACTGGAAATAGACCCGGAGAAAGCCCAGGCCCTTCAATCCAGACAATTCTCCGTTACGGAAGTGGCGCGCTGGATGAATCTTCCGCCGCATATTTTAAAAGATCTCACTCGATCCACTTTCAGTAATATCGAAGAGCAGGCGATAGAGCTTGTTATCTATTCGTTTCTTCCCCTGGTAACCCAGATCGAACAGACGATGAATATTGTCTTCTTCGACGAAGAGGAGCGGAAGGACCATTACGTCAAGGTTGAGCTCAAGGGGCTCTTAAGGGGAAACATCGAGGCCCGGACCAAATTCTATACGGCCATGCTGGACCGGGGCGTATACAATGCGGACGACGTGCTCGAGTTGGAGGACATGAACCCGCAGCCGAACGGAATCGGAAAGATGTATGCCATGCCACTCAACATGGTAAACAAGGAGATGATCGTCTCGCCGCAACCGCTGACCATCGAAAACAAAGAATACCTCCCGGTGAATGTTCGGACCGTCCGGGTAATTGAGGCAAGAAGCGGCGCCATCCGCCGGAAACTTACGATAGCCTGGAAACCGAAGTTCGAGGAATACGGAAAAAAGATTGTGACAGCAGAGGTGAAAGCGATCCGGGCGGCTATCAAAGAGATGCTGGAAGAGAAGAGCGTCGTGGATTTCAACGCCTGGCTCGATTCCTTTTACAAGGATTTCGGCCAGGAGATAGATAAGCTCTCCTCCCCTCTGATCGCTTCCTATGCCGCGGAGGTTCTCCCTCTTGCCCAGGAGGAAATAAGCTCTGATTCGGAAATAGAGCCGCAGTATCAGGATTTCCAGCGGGAATACAGGGAGGTGCTCATAAAGCGGCACATCATATCATCGGAAAGCCAGCTTAAAGCGCTGATAGCGGAGACTCCCGGGGAAGACGGCGAGCTGACGGGAACTCTAAACCAACGGCTGGATGAATGGGAAGAGAGGCGGCCTGGAAAGATTGTCATGGCCGAAACGATCCGGGCGGAGAGCGCCTTTGCCCGGTCGGCATTCGCTCTTTGCGGGATCAGCAAGATCCGGTCCGTATCATTCGGGAAAAGCTGCCCATACTGCATGGAGCTTGATGGGACAATCATCGGTATAGATCAATACTTTTTAACCAAGGGAGAATTCCAGCCTGAAGGGGTAGATGAACCATTGATAGTAACGCAGAACTGCAGCCATCCCCCCTATCATTCAGGATGTGATTGCGGGCTGGCTGCTGAGATTTAAAGGAGGATGAACAAATGTCACTAAAAATAAATTCAAAGGCGGTATCGAAGGCAAAGAGCCTGATCGCCGCCGGCAAGATAAACGAGGACGGCGCCTGGAGTTTCTCGGCGGCTGACGGCAATGCTCTTTTCAGCTCCGAGGGGGAAGACTGGAAGAAATACAGCGCCTGGTTTCTGGTCTACGACGATGAGGCTGACGAGGATACAAAGGCGCACTACAAGTATCCCTATGGAAAGGAGGGGAAAATATGGCGGCGAGCGGTCATCGCAATCAAGCAGCGAGCCTCACAGAATAATTTTGATGCGCTGATGGAAACGGCAGACCGGCTCCTGAAAGCTATAGACAAGAAGCTGGGAAAGGACGAGGACTCTGCTCTGGAGACAGGAATCGAGCGACGTTATTATCCCATCCATGAAATGCGGGTTTCCAAGGGCGATGATGGAGAGATGATCATCGAAGGATATCCGATCGTCTACGAAAAATACGCCGACCTCTGGGGTTTTAAAGAGATTATCCGGAAGGGAGCGGCAAGAGAAGCGCTAAAGATCAGTAATGAGTTTGTGCTCTGGAACCATTTGTCGGAACAGCCTATGGCTGGCAAAACAAACGGGACACTGGAGGCAAAGGAGGACGATAAAGGAGTTTTCATCCGGGCGGACGTATCAAAGACGGTTTGGGGAAGAAACGGTTATGAAGCAATAGCAGCTGAACTCGTGGATAAGATGTCCTTTTCTTTCATTATCAGCCGGAAAAAAGGAGAGATATGGACGGTGGAAGAATTCGACGGGGTGGAGTGGGACGTTCGGGAGATTCTTAAATATGAGGAGATCTATGATTACGCGCCGGTAACATATCCGGCATACGAAGATACGGAAGTCATTGCGCGAAGTAAACAACTGGCTCTGAGGAACAAGCCTGAGTCGGAGGCGTCCGACGAGGAGGCAAGCGGGACGCCGCTGGAAATCTATGAGGAAGCCAGGGACAACATCGCGCAGCGCAGAAAACTAAGCAAGGAGATGACAAATTATGGCTAAAAAAACAGACATTAAACTTCTGATGAGGAAAAAGGACGAGCTTCTCGCCGAACGTCAGAAGATACTCGACAAGAACGTTGAAGAAGAGCGAGGCTACACAGACGAGGAGCGGGAAGAGGTCAAGAAGCTCCAGACGCAGATCGCGGATCTGGACGAACAGATCCGGGAGGCGCAGGAGATCGAAAAGCAAAGAGCGGGGATCCCAGCAGACCAGCCGAAACCCGGCATGCCGACCGGAGATCCGGCAGCGTCAAAACCGGCCTTCAGGAACCTCGGGCATTTTGTGCGGAACATCTGGGAGGCACGGCATGGAAACATGTCGGAGGAACTCAGGGAGTATGCCAGGGCAATGGAGGCAGGTTTCAGGGCCATGAACATCTCCGACGGAACCTCCCTGGGATTCCTGATCCCGGACACCTTCGAAGCTGGCACGCTGCAGCTGGTCGGCCCCGGGGGCTGGATCCGGCAGAGAGCCCAGATCATCCCGGCCGGGGAATATCCGGACGCACGCTTTCGCAAAAGGGTGCTGAAGCAGGGGGCGGGCGGAGTTTACAGCGGCATCCTGGTGAACTATACCGGTGAAGGAAACGCCCCGGTGGACGAGAGCAAGCTTGAGTATTTTCTCTTCACCCTGGATCCATCGGACAAGAAGATCGGCCTTTTCTACATCACGTCCGACGAGAGCTTGCAGAACCCGACAGCTGTCACGGCGGACATGGAAAGCTCTTTCCGGGGAGCCCTGGCCGAGCTCGAGGATGACCTGTTCATCAACGGTGACGGGGTGGGCAAGCCGAAAGGAATCCTCAATTCAAGTGGGATCCGGCTCATCGACCGGAACACGACCCTCGATTTCAAGTTCGAAGACGTTCTCCAGATGGCCAAGTACATGTATCCCAGGGCGGTAAAACGCAACTGGGAGATCACCCTGGATCTCTACGACAAGGTAGGGGGCATGGTGGACGCCGGGAGCCGATACATTATGATAACCGGAGACGCCACCAAAGGAATCCCGGACATACTGCACGGGCGCCCAATCCACTGGAGCGAGGCGCAGCCTGCGAAGGGAGTCCGAGGAGACGTCATCCTGGCGGACTGGAGTTTCTACTACATCAAGGACGGCTCAGGTCCTTTCTTTGCAACCGATCCTTACAACCGCTTCCTGGAGGGTGAGATCCGCGTGAAGATGACGGTGAAAATGGATGGGGACACCTGGGTGAAAGAGCCCCTGACACTCAAAAACGGAATGGAGGTTTCTCCATTTGTGGTACTGGAGGCGATATAAATGAAACAGAGAATTACGGAAGAGATCAAAGTCGACATCGGATTGGTCGCCCAGGCGCTGAACAACACGAACGCCACGGGGAAGTACCATCCGATCAAAGATTACGCCGCTATAGCGGCAATCCTTTCAGGCGGCGCCATGGCGGCAACAAAGACATCAAAGATCGAGCTTCTGCAGGCCTCAGATTATGCCGGCACAGGCTCCAAGGTTATACCCGCGGGAGGGCAGCTTGCAACGGCGGAGATTACAGCAAACACCCTTGTGACTGAAATGACGATCACCCTCGCGACATTCCTGGCCACCGGCACGATTACTATAAACGGACTGGTTTTCACGGCTCATGCAACGGTTACCACCGTGGCAGACAGGGAGTTCAGCATTTCCGGCGCCGACACGGCGGACGCGGTGGAGCTATGTGTCTGTATCAACGACCCGACCTACGGGGTTCCCGGGGTAACGGCGACCAGCGCACTCGGAGTGATAACGCTGGTGGCAACGGAACCCGGAGAAACGCTGATAACCGTGACCAGCGCCCCGGACGACGGGACCTGCGTGAAAGCCACCACTAAGGCGCAAGCCTATGTGGAGATAGATACCCGGAAGATCGACAAGAAAAACGGCTTCGATTACGTAGCGATCAAGATAACTACCACGGCCAACAGCAACGTGGCGGCGGCGCTTTTAAGGGGTAACGCCAGGTACTCGCCGGACCAGAAAGTCGGGGCATCGGCTACCATCTAAGCGGCAGGCGGTCCGAAAAGATCAAACCAACCGGGGGCTTAGCCGCCCCCGGATTTTCAGAAGGAGAAAGATATGCAAGTAGAAATAATCAAACGGTCACGATTGAACGGCCGTGACGTGGAAGCAGGTGAAGTCGTCGAGCTCAATGCCGCATTGGCGGTGGACTGGTTTCGGGCTGGAAGGGCAAGGAAGATGTCCCTCCCGGCCAAGCCGCCCAAAGTGGAGATCCAGCTAAAGGCGCTGGACGTTTACAGCCCGGAGGAACTCGGAAAGCTGACTGTAAAGAATCTCCACCAGCTGGCGAGACTCAACGGGATCGAGGTTTCAAAGAAAGCCGACAAACAGGATCTGATCGATCTATTAATAGAGAGACAGGAAGATGAGGGATCAGAAAAAGAAGCCGGAGGAGAAGGAGATCAAGGTACAACAAAACCAACAGAAGAAGGGCTTTTGGATATGAGTATGAAAAAACTACTTCAGCTGGCAAGGCTCAACGGGATCAAGGTTTCAAAGAAAGCCACAAAGATCGGGGTGATCCATCTGCTCATAGAGGCGAAGAGAAATGAAGGAACTGGAGAAGAATGCGATGAAGAAAAGAAAGATCCAGGAGAAGCCGAAGGAGAAAACCCGGCATCTTCCTATTGAAGAGGCGGTAAAGAAACCGCCTGAAAATATGGCCCGGCGATAGGAGCGTATAATGGCCCTGGATGCAAACGCCCTGGTGGATTGGACAAAGACAAAGGCATATCTCGCGCTCGACGACAGCAAGCAGACCTATATGGAACCGCTGATTAATTCGGTCTGCACCCAGGCGAACAACAAAACGGTAAGGCTGCTCAAGGCCCGGGCTTATACTTTGATACTGGACGGCGCCGGCTCGGACACTCTCATACTACCTCAATATCCGGTGAATTTTATAACCAAGCTCTATTCGGATACCGAGCGAGTTTTCGGCGCAGATAAGGAGATCCTTAGCTCCGATTACGCGCTTTATAAAGAGAGCGGTGTCATCAAGCTATATTCGAAGAAATTCTCATCTAAGATCCAGACTATAAAGGCGGAATTCAACGCCGGCTTTGGACAGGTAACGGAGATGACGATCACCCTCTTGACCTTTCTTGCAGACGGCATAATCACCATAAACGATCTGGACTTCAAGGCTCATGCAACGGTCACCACGCCGGCTAATAGGGAATTCAGCATCGCCGGCGACGACACGGCGGATGCGGCGGAGCTGGCGACATGTATCAACGACGCGACCTACGGCGTTCCCGGAGTCACGGCTGCCAGCGCTCTCGGAGTGGTTAAGCTGGTTTCCACGGATCCGGATGAAACGGTGATCACGGTATCCACCGACCCTGATGATGCAACCTGCGTAAAGGCAACGATAAAGGAAATGGTGCCCGAGGACCTCCAATTTGCGGTGCTCGAAATACTCTCCTGGAATATGGCTCGCTTTGCTTCCGGAGGACAGGCAATAGGCGTCAGGAGCCGAACGGCGGACGGTGTGGACACGGGAATGGAAATAACCATTCCCCTGAATGCCCAGAGGACCCTCGAATTCTATCACAGGCCGGAAGGTTAAAATGATTTCTATTAGTCTTGACGACCAGGTTTCCCCGGCGCTGAAAAAGTTGATAAACGATATGCCCAAGGTAATAGATCATATTTTGAGGGTGATGTCGGAAGATTATATGGGACATGTAAAATCCCGATATCTGAGCGGCCAGGTTCTAAAGAAAGTGACAGGAGAGCTGATCGGGCGGTACAAAATAAAGAAGGAACGGAAAAACGTCTATTCGGTATATCCGGGCACATTGGGATACGTCAATATTTTTGAAAGAGGAGGAATCATCAGACCTAAGAAAGCAAAGGTCTTGAGATTCTATATCCAGGGAAAACCGGTGTTTGCTAAAGAGGTCTACATCCGACCGAGACCATTCATAGGGAAATCGGCAAGGGATTATGTGGCCAGCGGAAAAGGAATGCGAAAAGCCAACCAGATCATCGACCTGGAGATTGCAAAGAGAGGGCTCGCCTGATGGGATCGACGACACCGATCGAGAACGCTCTCTATGGCCTGAAAGATTTCGTCGAGAGCAATATCGGAACTTATCTCGCGGCGATCGAAGCGGAGAAAGGAGACGGGATCTCGCTTCCTACATTCGCGATCTATGACCTGGGCTATAAGGATCCCTTTGGACAGCGCGATTATCCGGTGATCTGTTTCGTGCCCGACGGCGTGGTGATCGAGCCGGAGAACCAGGCGGAGGATATCGAAATCATCGTGGACATGGTCTTTGCCCTAACTTCGAGCGATCCGGAAAATCCGATGATTGAGCTCACGAAAAAGCAGCTCCGCTATTCGGACGCGCTCCGGACGCTGATCGCCGATGACGCATCGCTCGGCGGAAAGGTGTCGATCGCTGATACAAACGGAGTGGAATTTTTTCCGGCGGATCCGGAAAATCCAAAAATAAACCTGACCATCATTGAGGTCAAAATAATAATAGAGGACATACTCTGATAGGAGGAGAACAATGCCTGCTGTAAAAAATGTTAAATATACGATCGGGGGGCCGGAGAGCACTCCCGGTGTGGCGGTAGCCAGGACCCACGTGATCCCGATCCGGGGAAAGGGCGGCCTGGATAAGAGCGCAGAGAGAGGAGAGGACCCGGCTATAACGGGCGTTAACATGTCGGTGGGAGAACACTTTCTCTCAGACGATGTGGGCGGACCGATTCCCCTGGCTATCCGCGCGACTCCCGGGATAGGAAAAATCTTAAAGTCTCTCCTGGGAACAGAATCTACGCCGGCGCAGATCGGCGCATGTATCCGACTCATCTACAAGGGATCGGAGAAGAGCTGCAAGATCATATCAAACACCACAACCGACACGCTGAAGTCTTATGTCGGGGTCAAGGGAAGCGAGAGTCTGGACACCGATTTCGGAACGGCAGGATCAATCGATCTTTCGGATCCCGCCTCCGACAAAGTCGGGGAGTTGGTGGAGGTCATCAACAACGTAGCGGACATCTACGCCCTGCTGAACGAAGCGAAGCTGGACTACGAAGCGAACAGGATCAACACAACCTCGCATCATGGAGAGGCGGACGCGACGAATGTGATAACAGCTCCGGATGCGGATACAAAAGCCAAGGCGATCACCCTCGCCAATGACCTGAGGAACCAGCTGAACGCACATATGGCTTTCATCGACAGCGTTCATACCGTCGCAGATACAACGAACCCGATCACTCTCGGAGCTTTGCGGGTAACCGCCACCTGGGCAGAAATAGCATTGCTGGCCAATGCTATCAGGACGGCCTACGAGGCGCATAGACAGCTGGTTGACACCGTTCACGCTGGCGCCGATTCGACAAACACGATTACAGCGGAAGCGGTCAACACCAACTATTATTGCGAGAAACTTTTCGGAGCGGACGCGACGGACGCGGCGGATATCATCGACGTCACTCTTCAGGCAAAGGGCATGTATGCATCTCTGTGGTTCAGCTCGGCTGCTTCCGGCATCTACATGCGGCAATACACGCCGGACAATACCGACACCCAGCGGCCTACCTATTCGATTCAGAAAGACGGCTTTCACGACAATTTTCTTTATGCCGGCGATGTCGTGGACACACTGAGTCTCTCGGCAGCGCTGAAGGGTTTCGTGGAAGGGGAATGTGCGGTCATCGGATTCTCGGAAGCCATAGGTCAGGGAGCTTCAGGCCTCACCCTGGAGGATATCGATCCCCTGGTATTCTACAAGGGATCTTTTACTCTTGGGAATCATACATACACTTTCATCCGGAACCACAACCTGGCGATCGCTAACAACCATAATGCGGAAGGATATGGCCAGGGGACTCCCTCGCGGCAGTACCATCAGAAAGGATTTTTCGATATTACCGGTGATTGCCAGCTGCGGCTCGATGCGGATTCCTATGCGGAAAGGGCGAAAGTCTTCGACGGATCCCTGGTAGGGATCTCCTTCTACTACAAAGGCAAAGAGCTGAAAACCGATATCCCGGAGCTCATGCTCGTGGAAATCCCCTATTGTTCGCTGCGGGAGCCGGACTGGCCTGAGACAAACGAACAGATCGACATCAAGCTGGGATTCCGAGGCAACAATCCGAAGGGGACCCTATATAACAAACCGCTTACGATCACGATCCTGACCGACGACCCAGGCGCCTATTAAGGAGGACATATGGCAAAGCAGCCCGATCTCGGGGTAACGATCAAACGGAAGATCATGGGACCCAGGAGTGATCTCGAATCGCTTCCTGGCTTCTGGATCAAACCAACGAAATATGGCTCCACAGGCGGAGAAGAAATCCAGGCGGTCCAGTTCAAGATAAGCAAAGGAGCTCGAAATCCTGTTGTCGCAAGATATGTGAAAAGGTTCCGGGCACAGGGAATTGAGAATCCAACGGTATCAGATATTGCCGACAAGCTGGACGACGAGGAGCTTGCCGAGCTCCTGAATGCGATGGGTTCGGTTGATCCAAGATCGAATGCGGAATTGCAGGGGAAGACTATGCTGCACGGAATAGGTGAGCACAATTTCCGACAGGGTGGAAAATTGCTGAGCATCGAAGACGCTATCCCTATCATCATGCAGGACATCGAGGCAGTCAAGGAAATAATCGACGTTATAGAAGGATGGAACCCCCCTTTAGCCCGAGAGTCGTCAGGGAAATCCGGGACGCAACAGAGTGGATCCACAAAAAAGTAGAGTTTCCGGAAGACGAAGAAGACAGAGAGTATCCGGACGGCTCGGACCCATATTATATCAGGAAGAAATGGGAACCATGGATCACCGAATGCATAGAGCTCTTTCTCGATGCGGACGGCGCTTTCAGACGGTTCAAATACGATCTTTCCATAGACGAGTATCCCCAGGTGGACATCAAGATCTATCGGATCATCAGGGCACGCTACATTGAGATGAGAAATGAAGAAATTCCAAAAATAGGATCAAAGTAGAATGGCCAAAGACATTAAGGTACGCTTCAAAGGAGAAGATAAAGGCGCAATCGCTACGACCAAAAAGGTCAAGGGCGAGCTCGGAGATCTCGATAAGACAGTAAAAAAATCAAGCGCCTCTATGCTGGCTGCCGGCGCCGCAATTGGGATCGCTGTCGTTGCGCTGCGCACCATAAGCAGGGTTATGAATGACCTGCAGGAGGCTTATTACAAACAGGAAGCGGCGGTCACAAAGCTAGAAGCAGCTCTCCATGCAACGAATAATGCTCTCGGAATGTCTTCCACCGAATTACAGAATTTCGCTTCACAGATGGCCAGCGTAACGGCGATCGCCGACGAAGATATCATCACTGTTGAAGCCCTCATGGTCACTTTTACCAAAATCGGGAGGGACGTATTTCCTACTGCGATCAAGGCTGCTGCTGATATGTCGGTGATGTTCGGACAGGAACTGCAGCAATCCGCGATCCAGCTCGGGACAGCATTAAATGATCCCATTGCCGGCATCGGACGATTGAGACGCATAGGCATAGCTTTTACCGAAGAACAAAAAAACATGATCGCTTCATTCATGGAGGTTAACGATCTGGCCGGCGCCCAGGGTGTTATCCTCAATGAGCTTTCAGCTGAATTTGGAGGAGTCGCTGAAGCGATGGGAAAGACGGCAGAGATGATTGACAAGAGATTGAAAGACTCAATAACCGATTTAAAAGAATCTTTGGGGGGATTGCTTATTGAGTTATTGGGAATCAGTAAAGGAAAAGAAAAATTAACCGGATTTATTGATTCTATTAGAAACAATTTTATTGACATGCCGGTTCTTACCAGGGAAACTCAGGCTGGTTTAGAGCAATTGGCGGCGGCAACAAATAACTGGGCCGACCTTTCTGTTGAAGATTACAATACTGTAAATGAGCTTATGGAAAAGTGTCAGAAAATCATGTCGTGGCAGGTCGAGGCAAACAGCCAGGCGGCATTATCCTGGCGAAACATGAGAAATCAATTGTCATTAATGTTGGGCGATCTGCAGGATGAGTATGACGCTCAACAGAAACGGCTGGCCTTGCAAATCGATATAGGCAAAGGATTTGAATTTTATGAAAAAGCTCTCGAAGATACGCTTACCGCTGAAGAAAAGAAGCGAAGGATGTATCAAACCGTAATCGATCAGCTGGCGGCATATCGAGCAAATCTAAAGAAAGCCGGCGAATGGGAAACGGAACATGGCAAGGGGGTGCAGGCATTAATCAATGTATATGTTGCTTTACTTGAGGCTATCGGGGATGCGGCTGATGCCTGGTCAGACCTGGGCGGAGAAATAGACAAATGGCCTGCGGGAGGTATTCTGATGGGTGGAATGGGACAACCTTTTTCTCCTGGATTGCCGCAGGCAGGCACGCCTCCGATAGCCGGCGCTGCGGGAGGCGGGGCGCAGATGTTACTTCGCCCAACGCCGGAGCCTCCTACTAAATCTATGGATGCCATAGCCATTTTTTCAAGAGCATTAGAAGGAACCATCGGCGGTCTCATGAATTTTCTCAATTTGTTTCAATCTTTTCAGGCAGTAATTCAACCACTTCAGCTTATTTTCCAGGGCATGATGCAGGTGCTTCAGCCCCTGGTCGATAGAATCCTGCAGCCGCTTATTGGAATATTTATTATCATCGGTAGAGTTCTTGGAACGATCCTTGCTCCTGTCTTCGAAGCGCTGGCCATGATTGTCGACAAACTCGCCCAGGCTTTTGTCTGGTTCTATAACAAAGTAATCAGGCCGGTAGGAAATTTCATCATTTCCATATTCAATATTGTAGCAAACGCTTTAATATTTTTTGCTAATTTATTCCTCCGGAAAAGCAAGGAGATTGCTTATCGTCCTATTACGGCCGGCCATCTTCCGGAGATCTCTCTCGGAGATGTATACGCTGCCGGCGAGACAGGAATGGGTGGAACTACTGCCGACCTGGGCAGCACAACCACGATCCAGCGGCAGCCGGATATTTATATATATGTCAATTTCAACGATGCCGTAATCGGCCCTATGGGCTGGGAGCAGGCAGGAGCGGATATTGCCGACGCGCTCGAGCGTCATGCTGGAATCGGCGGAATAATCCATATTGAAGAAGCGATAGCTCCGGTAGGCGGGTAGAAATGGCCTATTTCGTACCATGCACTCAAGACTTTAAGGACGCTGTTGCCGACCCTCTTTCGGCGCGATATCTGAAGGTCCTGATAGATATCGACGACGATGACGTCCTCGAGGACGTGACTGCCGATCTGGACAATAATTACGTCCAGGGCGGCGGTCGGCTGCAGGGCGCTATAGGTATATCCACAAAACAGTATACGGTAAGACTTCGTAATACCTCCCAGACTTACGCAGAAGGAGACTTCGCCGGCGCAATATGCGCGATTGAGGCCAAAGTCGGTACAGCAGAATACATCCGGATCTTCACCGGTATCGTATCTGAGGAGGGCTGCAGCCGGACAAAGCGAACAAAGAGCGGCGATCACGTAACCATCCAGATGAATGATGCATCGAAGAGCAAGGGTATGCGGGCGAAATGTAAACCGGTCGTCTATACCACACACAAGATATGCGATACAGCAACGCCGGCCAACTCTATTTTTCACAAGCTTGCCGCACTCATGGGCCTGGCGGCCGGCGATCTGGAAACCGCCACAATCAACCAGACAAAGGATTACCTCCCGCTGACTCAAAAGCGTACGGCCTGGCAGGAGCTCCAGGATCTAAACGCTCAATATATCGGTCATATGTGCTTCCGCTACGACGGCAAGCTTCGCTTTATCTCCCGCCATCAAACCGGATGGACTGACCCGGTAAGTGAGTGGACTTTCGATACTGATAATATCCATTCTCCCTGGAAAGGCAGGAGCTCTCCGATTAAGTGCAACCGGGTCAAAACCGTATTCGAAAACTATGAGAATCTCGGCCAGCGGGTGATTTATAAGAATACCGATGAATGGGATTCTGTGCTCGAGCGAAACGCCATTGCTGTCCCAGCCGGAGATTACTGGCCTGGCCCGAATGCCGGCGACAAGGCGCAGCTCAACTATAAGGATCCTGTCTCCGGAGAGAAATTTCCCATTGGTATATCTATTCAAACGCCGAACATTGGCGCCGTGGCAAGCGGATCCGATATCGAATGTGAAAATGGCCTGCTTACCCTTACCAGTTTCAACGGATCCACAGGCGCCACACATCAGAATCCGGGAAACTCAGAAATAATACTCTATAATAACACGGGCTCCACTATCTATGTTCGTAAATTCGAGATCAGGGGAACGGCGCTCAGGATCCAGAAGAAAGTGATCGTCGAGGACGTGGACGCCGGCGTCACAGACGAATGGAATTATGTGGACAAGACTATCCCCGGGAAGTACGCAGTCAGCGATACCCAGGCGCACATATCAACCCAACGCTGGGTTGAATTCGGCAAGGTAAAGCGAAAGCTATTCGATCATGTTACCGATTGGATCCCACAGATCCAGGAGGGCGCGGTCATTACGTTTCATCCGGATGCCGCAATAAATATGTCGGCGGTAGTTGAATCGTTTCAGCATCAATGCTCAGGGTCGATGCGGAAATGGAAAACAAAAATTGATATCCGGGGAAAAGAAGATTTTTCTCCTTCCGGATCTGCCCAGGTGATCGAGGCAAACCAGGGAGAGGCGGCTACAGAGACGGGTGAACAGTTTGTCACCCATGATGAGGCGATGGCTGGGTTCAACAACAGTCCGAGCGGTGGCACTACAACGCCGACGCAGGTAACCATAGCCGTCTGCAAGGCGGTTGCCACAAAATCAATACTGCTGATCTGGAACCGCCAGCTCACCCTGACCAATTTCGACCATTATGAGATCCAGGTCTCTGATGACGATGCAACATGGTATTCTCTCAAATTCGATGGAACCGACTGGAAAGATCAGGTAGGGGCTGTTACCGCAGTTTATCCTGAATATTTAATTCATTCCGGGATTCCGCATACAGGCACTGCGGATAATCCAAGCGGTCGGACGCTTTATTATAGAGTCCGCCGGGTGACGAAAGAGCCTGCAAACGGAACCTGGTCTTCTTCCGCAAGCACGACAACGAAAACGGTCGCGGCCGGGGACCTGGCTGCAAATTCAATATATGCAAATAATATTCTTGCTGCAGCAATTCAAACAATGCTTCTTCGAGCTGCTTATATCTGGATCGGATATGCTGGTAGTGGCGCCTATACCAGCCCTGATGAAGGAGATAGGAGAATTTATGGCGATGACGATGAAATCAAATTTCAAGTTTATACAAACGGAGCCTGGTCAGCTGAACGTCAGATTGCTTTTGGCGGTGTCGATAGTAACGGTAATTTTCGTTCCCTTTTAGGGTGCCAGGGAATCCTCAGAGATATAACGGATTCACCGCTTCTGGATCCTATCCCTAGTCGTGGTCATAAATTATTTAAATGGGATAATAATGCAGAAGATCAGCATGGCGTCGATCCATGGACAGTTGTACTGGGCGCTTTTGTTTATTCAACTACCAGGTGGGAAGGTACGCAGTCCCTTTCTCCTTCTGATCTTTTACTGAATGCCTGGTACGCCGGGGGCTGGGTAGCCGGAGCAAGTTGTACGACTTGTTTTATGTTTCGTGATGATGGATCTCAAATAGGACACAATTTAATATCATTTAATGCATCTAATCTGGATGATCGTATTATTACCAAATACAGTTACGGCCGGTCAATAAGACTTGAAATCAAAAAAGGTGTTGCGGCTGCCCAGTATGTCGACTCGGCTGTTCTTTCTACCGGTGTTTGGCATTTTATCGGAATGACTTATAACAGCGTTACCAATACGGGATATCTCCGGGTTGATAACAATCAATATTCATTGACCCCAACAGGCACATGGGGCTCTGGAACAAAAAGTATTTATTTAGAACTTCCGGGCGGGACGTATCAGCGGCGAATGGATGATCTTTTGATCTCCTCCGATACGGCGATGGATCCAGATCTTTTCTTCCAGCATGTCAATCGGGATGTAGCCTGGACTGCTGATTATTTTGCGCCAGATGTTCTATTAAAACCTAAATCAGGCGGCCGGGTGGTAATTGATGATAGTGACACCGAGCCTTCTCTTGGCACAGGACATTGGCGGGGAAATACTTCAAGCGCAACGCCTCTATTAGATCAAAATCTTTCAGTTGCAGAAACATGGTATACAGTAACATTTTCTAATGCACCAGAAGGCGCGAAATGTGCGTGGGCTTTTAGTATCGTTAGTATTGCTGCGCCGACTAATATACTTATGAGAGTAAGGAAATATGGAGATACCGTCCCCGTAGGTGCTGAGTTAACACAGATGTATGCAAGCAGTGTCTTACTTATTGGGGGACTATGTAGATTTCCGTTGGATGGAAGCAAAAGAGCACAAGTTACATCAAACAAAAACACAAGAATAAGAGTATACGAGGGCGTATTCTATGATATATAGATACAACACAGAAGAAAAGAACGGCAAACTCTATATTACTGGATATGCTTCAGAGAAAGGCACACCAGACAATATTAACACTTTCGATAGAACGTGTGACATGGAAGAACCGTGGCAGTATGTGCTTGAGAAACAGCCAGATGGAACGTTCAAAAAAGTGTTTGATCCCCTACCAAAGACTCCGGAGGAATTGGCTGAAGAGCACAGGCTAAAGGTAAACCAGGAAATACAGGAGAAGTTACCCGAGCTCATACGTATAATTGCCCTCGACGATATCAAAGGTTTTGAGGATTTGAAAGCAGAAATCAAGGCGATAGATCAATCGGTGGAGGTGAAAAGTGCCAGATAAGCCATCCACACAAAAAGAAATGATCTACCAGCTATGGTACTGCATCGTCGGCACAAATGGGGACGGTTTAGTGGATCATATAAAGCATATTGAAAAACGACTGGATCAATGTGTGACATACAAAGCGCTGGCAGCTATCGGAGGCGCACTGACGTTTTTATTAGGCGGCGGATTTGTGACAAAGATTTTCGGGTTATGGTGAAATGGACGGACCTAACTGGATAGAAATATTCAAATTCCTCAAAAGCAGATATGAGCAGGCCACTATGCCGGATCGCTGGCGAATGCTGCTCCGGTTCTTCGCAGGGATCCCCTACGGCTGGGGAAAGGAGAACCTGGTTGAGTCTGACTGCTCCGGTCTTGTCTGCGCCGTTCTGTACATCATGGGCTACAATATCCGGGTCAGCGCCGATTTTCTATTCAAGCGTGTTTTCACAAAGAAGATAACGAGCTACACGGCCCGGGACCGGATCATGGCTGTATTCTACATCGAAAAAATAACAGGCCATTGTTCCCATATTGCGCCCGTGCTCGAAAATTATATCGTTCTTAATGCTGAAAAAATCATCCAGGAAAAGACAGCCAGGTCGGTGCGATTATATTTCGAAGCTATAGGATATCGCGATGTATGGCGCGAGCTGGATTGGCAAGCCCTGGAGAACCTCTCTCTTTCGGGGAAATATGTATATGGCCTGGATCCACAGCTTGAAGGCTTGAGGAGGATAGTTGAATGAAAATTGACGCCAAGGACCTGATCCAGAAAGCCTGGGTCGTCGAAGTAGGCCTGCTCATCCTCTATGGCCTGGTCATCGTTACCTGCCTGGATCCTGACAGGGTAGAGCTTTTCATCCGGATGCTGCCGACATACGGATCCCTGATAGCTGGTCAGGGATTGATAGCTGCCGGCGGACCGCGAATCAAAGCCATGCAGGAAAATCAGCTTGAAAAGATCAAAAACGGAGGGATAGATGCGTGATAAAATTATCAAGATTGTCATTATGGCTCTTCCGATCATCCTGGCGATTGGCCTGGCTGGCAGCACTATTCGCAGTTGTGCTATCCGGCGCAGCGACAGCAAACGAGCAGCCGAGCTGGAAAAACGAGCTGTCAAATATGAAAGCTTGTATGCTGAGGCAGATAAGCTATATAGCGAAGCTCTCAGAACTATTGAAAAATCGGGACTTGAGCTTAGAAACTTACGAGCGGCTAATCGCAGAGCTGGAGAGATCGCAGCCGAGCTTCGAGAAGAAAATCAGCGATTTGCTGCAACAATTAGCGAGCTCGGAGATCTACACAGCGAACTTGCAGAAGGAAGTGGACGAGCTTGCGAGCTTATACGAGCAATTGGTGGAGAAGCACGAAGAGCTCTTGACTGCGTGGAACGACTACAAGCAGGAAGCGGAGAGCCAGATTAGCGAGCTGCAGGAAGAACGTGATCGAGCACGAAAGTGGATCCCCAGGATCGGATTGACAGCTCTTATTCTTGGAGGAATTCTGGGCGCTCTGTTTTTTTAAATGGCACGGCTTTTGCATGATAAATGGCAGGAGGCCATAATGCAGAAGCGGCACTACGATCCGGAACAGCGGCGCCGGCGTTACCTGGAGCACAAGGAACGGGAGCTGGCGCGGCAAAAGAAGTACTACCAGGAGCATAGAGAAGCTCAAAGGGCCTCCCGGGCCGATTACTACCAGCAGCACCGGGAAGAAACCATAAAAAGATCGATCGATAACCGCAAGAAAAGACAGAAAATCGTTAGGCGGTAAAACCCCTGGGTCAATACGAAACACACTTCCCAAAAACCGATGAAAAAGCGGGTCAATACGAAACATATCCCCCGAATTTGCCCGAAAAAGCGGGTCAATACGAAACACTTTTCTTATCCCTTTCCTGTTAGGCGATAAATCCTTCTCCCCTTCCCTTCACAATCAGCAGCCATAGACAGCAAATTGCAGAAAAACTCTGCACTTTTCTCAAACTTAGCCACGATTCAGCCAGGCCCCGGGTCAGGATGTTTCGTCTTGGCACAGAACTTGCATCTATATCTATATGTTCTTTGAAAGATGAAGGGGAAGGGCCGACGGTGAGATAAAAGCGGCGGATCGGCGCCCTGGATCAGAGAAGGAAAAATTAAAAAAATGTCGAAACGTCCCAGCAGGGGCGTCCGCCGGGGCTGACCTCCCGGCGCCGAAGAGACAGGTTATGAGGAGAAAACCATGAAACTTATGACAAAAGAAATCGAGGCCAGCATGCCGGCTCTCTACAGCCAGGCGGACCAGTACGATCCGATCTGCCACGTGAAATATTTTACCCCGGATTCGAACTGGACCTGGTACGGGATGGAATACGATCCGGAAGACCGGATATTTTTCGGATACGTGATCGGCCCCGAACCCGAGCTCGGAAATTTCAGCCTGGACGAGCTTGAGAGCGCCCGGGGTCCCCTGGGACTCCCGATCGAAAGGGACTTCAGTTTCGAACCCGCTCCGCTCAGCGAAATAAAAAAGGGACAGCAAGTCTCGAACCCCGCCTGACGAGGACCGGCCGGCAGCCGGTCGAAATCCCGGAGCAATCCGGGATCGCGGGAAGCCGCAAAACAAAGAAGGCGCGAAAGCGCCGGGAGGACATATCATGAACAGCGAAAAGGCACAAGAAACATTGGATTGGCTCATAGACAGGCTGATTTACCAGGAGGAGCTGCCCGGGACCCTGACCAGGCTGATCCTGCAGCCGCCTGCCGGCCCCATGCAGAAATGGAGCTTGATGAATCAGCTCATGGTGCGGACACATGGCTATCAGGAAGCCAGGGGATTCAGGCAGTGGCAGCAGGTCAAGCGGTATGTGAAGAAAGGTATGAAGGCTGTCTACATCCTGGGCCCGATCATGATCCCGGTCAAGGAAGAGGACGAGACAGGGGAAAAGAAGACAAAGCTCGTCGGGTTCAAGGCCATACCTGTTTTCGGCTATGAGCAGACAGAAGGGGAAGAGCTTCAGGAATATAACCAGAGACGCCACATCTCAGAATCCCTTCCGCATCTCCCCCTGGCTAACATTGCGTCGGATCTCGGCATCGAAGTCAAGGCCGATTTCACACACAACGGCGAGGCCGGCTATTTCCAGCCCTCGGACAGGATCATCGGAATCTGCACCGACTCCCAGCAGACCTTCCTCCATGAGATCAGCCACGCGATTGATTACAAGTTAGGTAATAACAGCAGCCGTGAGGAAGGAGAGGTTGTGGCCGAGCTCTCAGCCTGCTTCCTGGCTCACATCCTGAGGCTTTCGGCAAACATGAAATATACGCAGAATTATATCCGCTCCTGGAGCGGCCGGCAGCACGCTGGGGTCGCCATCGGCCGGGAAATCGACCGGGTAAAGGCGATCTACGATTTCTGCAGCCGACACATCGAAGAGCAGGCAGCCTGAGTAGGGCAAGGGACAGTCCCGTGAAAGCCGGGACCGGGGGAGAGATCCCCCGCTCCGCTCAACCTATTACAAGGAGGCGCAGAATGTTCAACTATTGTTTATGTGGCAGTGCGGCAGGATACCCGCACAAGAAATGGTGTCCATATCCCTTATATCAGGCAACGGAAAAAGAAACCGAGGAATGGCAAAAAGCTATGAAAAAGAAAAAGCTTGAGACGCCTACGCCGTTGCCAGAAATCGGATTGTTTGAATAAGAGGAGATGGGAAAGGGCTCCGGAGATTTTCTGATCCGGGGCTCTTTTTTTTTGCCTGGTCGGATGCGGCTTCTTGAGGAGGTAAAATCATACCACCAACTCCGCCGGCGTGCGTTCTTGACCCCTCTACGTAGCTATTATCAATAGAAAAAGAGAAGCCCCCGGGGGATCCCCGTCATTGTGCCATAAATGTGTCACAATACATAAGAAAAGAATGGATATATCTGGAAATGGGAACCGGTTATTTAACTATATAGAGATAAGTTAGCACATAATTGGACATTATTGAAAACCGGCTTTGTATCGTCGTACGATTTTGTCATAAAAAAAGGGCTCAAAACCTGCTTATATCGCTTCTCCTTTCTCTGTAAGCAATTAAAGATTCTATTTAACTTATTTAAGACTTTATATATGAGAAAAAAACTTGCAATGTGCCACGAATGTGCTATATAATTAAGACACATTATGCCGCGGCCTTATCTTCTGAAAAAACGTGGGAAATACTGGCACTATCGGCTCGCCGGAGAGGTCACTTTCCATACCACCGGATGCAAGAGCAAGGAGGCGGCCCACGTCTTTGCCGTCGAGGCCATTAAGAACAAGAACCCGGGACCGGAAATCCTTCTGGCCGAATTTTCCCTGGGATTCTTCGCCCAGGACGGACCCTGGGTGGCCGCCCGAAAGGCCAGGGACCGACCCTTTTCCCCGCCAATGACCCGGATTAGAACCGCTCATATGAAAAACTACATCCTCCCGACCTTCGGCCGGCAATCCCTCTCCCGGATCAAGGCCCATGAGGTCGATGACTGGATCCTCGGCCTACCCCTGGCGAACGGCACCAAGAACGCCATACTCGACTCCTTCCGCCTAATTCTCAAAGAGGCGCAGCGCCGGAAGATCATCGATCGGAACGTCATCGAGGACATCGAGCGAATGGCAAATAAATACGTTCTCACCGATGTGTTTACCCTGGAGGAATTGGGAAAGCTCTTTCCACAGGATCGCTCCGAGCTGATCGGGGTCTGGGGACATGTGAAATGGGCGAGCATGCACTATCTGATGCTTACCGCAGGACTCCGGGTCGGGGAGGCGGCGGCGCTTCTCTGGCGCCACGTGGTCTGGGATCTCGGGGGCCTCCTGGTTCTCCAGGCTGTCAAAGGAGACGAAACCATTGGGCCGCCAAAGAGCGGGGAGGAGAGGAGCGTGATCCTGCCCGACCGCTCGATTGAGATGCTCAGGGCCTGGCAGGAAGAGACTCCGTATCCGGATCCGGAGCATTATATCTTCTTCAGTCTATCCGGAGAGGAGTATTTCAGAAGCTCCAGCGTCAGCCGGAAGATGCCCGAAGCCCTCCGCAGGTCCGGGATCGATCCGGCCGGCCGCCGGCTGCGGACTCATTCCCTCCGCCATACCTACAATACCCGGCTGGAGAAGGTGCTGCCGGCGGAGATCCTCCGCTACATGATGGGCCATAAGACCGACGTAATGACACGGCGCTACCTCCATGTCACACCGGAGGAAAGGCTGCAGGAATATCTGCCGGTAAAAAAACAGATCGAGCAGGCCTGGGATTAATCTTTTAATCCCATTTTAGGAATTCGAGACATGAAATCCTTCTCTTTTTTATCTGGCTTTGTAGATAGAATAGCTTCGCGGACTGCATTTTCTATGTGATCCATCGATTTCATTATTCCCCATTGGACGCCGATTCGAATGATCCAGGCAATTATTACGACGGAAAAAAGAAATATAATTACCCCTAAAGCAATAAATACGCCTATGCCCAAGACCCCTATTAAATAATCCATTAATTATTCCCTCCTAAACTGCAATATTGTCCTATATTCCAACTTCTCAAAACAGCCCTATCTATCAGGTTTTTTTACCCCCAAAGTCAGGGAATCCCTTACCTGTTTTTTTCTTTTATGTGATATCTTTTCCTATAGCTAATCAATCCTTTGTACCAGGCTGGCCGCTTGCTTTTCCCGGCAGGCCAGCCTGGTACTTTTCTGCAATTGTTACCCTATTATTTTTCTCTAAATATCCATTTCTAAAAAGAATATCCTCAATCATCCATGCAATCTGTTCTTTCATAGAGCGATGCTGGCTTTTGCTATATTGCTTAAAAAGATTAAGAATCTTTTCTTCGATATCTGTTCCAATGCGGGCCATAATTTAAATAATATCCATTTTTAACATATTTTCAACTATTATTTTCTATAAAAGTATTGACAAAACGTCATAGCTATGCTAAATTAAAGTCATATGAAAGCTACAATAGCTCCTAAACGACGTAAATATTCTATTGGCGTGCTATTGACCGAAGAAGAATGGGACCGCATCAATCGCTTTATCGATCGAACTGGACTCAAGAAGCAATTTTTCTTTCATGAGGCTATCTTGAAAGAGCTCGAATGCCAGGATCCCCATGAAGAGATCAAGGCGAATGAGTAAGCATACACCTGGTCCGTGGAAATGGACATTATCTGGTGATCCGAGAGATATGTATCAACTTGAAGGCAATATCAAATATGCGGATATGAATCCCATTTTGGTGGCATATGATTGTGGCTGCCAGGCAGATAAAGAAACAGACCGATGCCCTATTGGGCCCGATCCCGCAGACATGAAGATAATTGCGGCTGTTCCGGATCTGCTCGCAGCATGTAAGGCAGCTTTGGAAATGTGTTCATTCCCGATTGGGACAGCGTGGGTCAAAGAGCAGCTTCAGAACGCTATTTCCAAGGCTCAAGATTTACCAAAATTCAAAGACATAATTGGTTTATATGCTGATGACAAGAATGAGGAAAGCCAGGAGAGTTAGGAGTGAAGCTCTATAAGAAACCGGAAGCGGCGGAATATCTATGTATCGGTATTTCCTCGCTCAACGTGCTAATGGCCCGGGAGCTTATTTCTTATTACAAGAATCCGGGAAGCCGGGGACGCGTGGTTTTCTCCGAAGAACATCTCGACCAATATCTGAAAAGCATCAAGGTAGAGACGATGGGAGAAAAATCTATCGGTTCCAGGCAATAAGACAATACGAAATGGGAGGATCCAAAAGAAAAATGAAGCAGATCTGCTGCGAATGTAAGAAGATATATGGAGAGAAGCCCGGCGAAGGCTACACTCACGGTTACTGCCCGGAATGCGAGGATACGGTCCGCGAGAACCTGGGCCTGGCGCCGCGTAAAACGGAAAAGAACAGGCTTGAATCGACTCTGCTCGAGGTGGCTGTGGATCGTAGAGACGAGGCGATCAATATACTCGACCAGCTGGCCAGCACATTACCGCGATCAACTATAGCTGGCCGTTCGCTTGTAAGATCAAAGGCCGAGGCACGGAAAGCCCAGTGTTTTATCAAGATGGACTGGATGGATCTGCGGATCCATAGCCAGGGAAATGCCGGGAAACCGGCATGAAGGAGAGAGATATGTCAGAAAAAAAACCTGATTCGGATAGCCTGACTACTATCAGACGATTACCGCATATTCATATACATATCCATTTCGACAACGGAGATAACGACCCGATGAGTCGGGAGCAGATCGGGAAAGATATTCCCGATGCGCTCGAGCGTTATCCGGGAATAGGCGGATCTATCAAACATAAAGAAGAAATTATTTCATAATGTATTTAAGCATAGAATCAGCAAAGCCATATACGGCCCTTCCTGAGTCTTTATTCCCCTCCCAGAAAAAAGAACTTTTGGGAGGGCCTTTTTAATGAGAAGTGGGAGCTTTCGATGACGCAATGTCCCTGGTGCAAAAAATATAAGAAAGGCGACAACTGCATAAGCTGCTACAGAACCGTGAGGCAGCGTTATAAAAAACTGATGGAGGATCTGAAATTCATCTCCAGGAGTACTGCATATTACCGCGTTCAAGAAGAGCTTGTCTTAAGGTTAAACCAGGAGCCGGATATCCATGACCTTGATATCGGTTCATGACAGCGATGGATGCAAGGGACGCTGCGACGAAAAATGCTACGAAGCAAAAAAGAAAAGATGCTCCTGCTGCTGCGGGGGCTTAAATCATGGAAGAGGCCTGCAGGAGGCGAAGGATCTGACCTCCCAATATGCGAAAACCATCGTTCAGGCGTGGGATATAAAGCATCCGGGAGAGAAGATGCGGATTAAACCTATCCAGCCGGAGCTCTTTGCATGAGAAGGAGATGAGAGAAATGCTTGAAAACAAACCTTACCCGGGAATCGTAACACTATTAAATTGGACCGCCATGCAGGACGGCGAAGAATACCGCTATGCATGGTGTAAGGATTGGAGGATTCAAACGGATAAGCAAATGCCTGTTGAGGGATTCCGCTCATCAGAGCACTGGCAGCTCATCGCATATTATAACGATAAGCCGGTCATGCTGATTCCCGGCTGCCAGGTCAAAGCATTTGTGATTTGCGATGAAGATCCGGCGGTGAAACGAATTTTTTCTATCGATTTCTGGATGACGATCTAATGATTTTGCAGCGGGGAGTCAGCCATCGGCTCGTGCTGTTTGACCTTCCATTTTACAGCACAAACCCGCTGCTTTTATGGGGACGTGGTGTAATTGGTAACATGGTATGCCTGGCCAGGCCCGATGCAGGTTCGAATCCTGCCGTCCCCCATAGACGAATCACGAGCCTAAGAGAGGTTGGCCCAACCGATGCAGGCTCGGTCAAGGTTGGGACTGTTCGATATCGCAGTCAAGACGAGGCGAACGCCGGTCAACGGAAGATATGAAGGCGTGACTTGCCGGGGGAGAGAACCGGCACATGGGGATGTGGTGAAATTGACAATATGTCAAGAGAGGAATGATCCAGCCGCAAGGTCGCAGGTTCAAATCCTGCCGTCCCCCAAACCGGAAGTGATGGGTCATCGGTTGATCGATGTTATCGTCCGGTAGGGCGACACCTGCCTAGTGGTGCTGACTGCCGGGGAGAGTACCGGCGCATGGCTCTGTGGCTTAATGGTTGAGCAGCGGTCTGTTAAACCGCCAGACGCAGGTTCAATTCCTGCCGGAGCCTATAGGAGAGAATCATGAACTGGATAGCCTTTATCTTCGCACTTGAAATCGGCTTTTTGCCTCAGGGTGATCTTATCATGTATGAAGAGCTCAAGCTGGTTCCTGTGCAATATTCCGTTTACACCGACCTGCAGGCCGAGATTGAGATTGCGGGTTTTTTCTTCATCGGGGGCGGGGTATGGACTGGCGCCTGGTACCATGGTGGATACACCTTCTGGCCGCATCGTAGCATATACAGCTTTCGCACAGGGCTGCGCTGGAAGGGAATTGAAGCCGGCTGGCGGCATAATTGCTTTCATGCCCAGACGCCTTTTTTTGGATTCGGTGTCTTGGATTATCGGGCGATATGGGAAGGCGCATACGATGAGCTCTATTTGAGAATAAGCAATAGATGAGAGGAAGATCTATGACCCGGTATGCAGAGAAAACAGAGGTTTCTACTGAACGCTCGAAGACGGAGATCGAAAGGATCCTGACGCGCTACGGCGCCGGGCAGTTCGCTTATGGAACAGGACCTATACGCGCAATGGTAGGATTCGCTCTCGATCGCTGGTATGTCCGATTCATTCTACCGCTGCCGGATCCGAAGGGAGAGGAGTTCCGGAGAACGCCGACCGGCCGGATCCGCACGAAGGACGCGGCAGCCAAGGAATACGATCAGGAGATCCGCCGGCTCTGGAGGGCCCTGGCCCTGACGATCAAAAGCAAACTAGAGACGGTGCAGTCCGGGATCCTCACCTTCGAAGAGGAGTTCATGGCGAACATCGTGCTGTCAGACGGCCAGACGATCAGCCAGCATGTGCTGCCCCGGATTGACGATTACGAAATGAAGAAGATCCCGGAGCTCCTTCCGCTCCTGGAATAAATCAATTTTGGCGCTGACACCAAAAAGGAGAAAAGTCATGGGAGAAGAAATTCGGAACATCACCCTGGACAGCATCGTTCCTCATCCGGGGAACAGGCGTGTGGGGGGATTCGATCAGGCCAAGCTCGAGGAGCTGGCGCTTTCTATCGAAGCGGTGGGCGTCCAGCAGCCGGCGGTAATCAGGCCGATAATCCGGCGTCTGAAGGAAGATAAGATGTATCAGCTCGTCACCGGAGAGCGGCGCTGGCGGGCGGCCAGGATAGCCGGCATGGCAGCCCTCCCCTGCGTGATCCGAGAGATAAGCGACGAAGCGGTCCTGAAGATCCAGACGATCGAGAACCTCCAGCGGGAAGACATTCATCCCCTGGACGAGGCGGAGGGCTACCGGCGGCTCATCGAAGAGGCTGGTTACGACGTGGAGCATCTGGCCAAAGATGTGGGAAAATCCATTTCCTATATCTATAGACGTCTGAAGCTGCGCGAACTATCCGACAAGACACGCCAGGATTTCATAGAAAATAAGATGACTACAGAACATGCAATCCTCATCGCCCGAATTCCGGAAGAGCAACAGAAGAAATGCCTTGATTATATCTCAACCTATAGGGGTGGGTGTACGGATATTTCTGTTAGAAATCTTTCCAATTTTATCAATGGGGAATTTCTTTTAGATCTCAGCGCAGCATCCTTCAAGAAGGACGATGAGAAGCTATATCCGAAAGCCGGCGCATGTGTCGATTGCAAGAAACGAACAGGCCATAATCCCGATCTCTTCGAAGATCTCAAAGGGAAGGATCACTGCCTGGACTCGAAATGCTTCAACCATAAGCTCGACGAGATGATCAAACGTGGGCAGCGAGAACTCGAGGGTGAGGATCATTACGAGGTATACAAGGATTGGGTGGGCAATCCTAAAAAGGAAGCGCTAAACGTATACGATTGGGAGGAATGCAAAAAGAAGGATGAAGGGGCCAAGCCGGCGCTGATCATCAGCGGAGTCCAACGGGGCCGGCGCACATATGCCAAGAAACGTGAACAAACTACATACAGCAGATTCGAGAATCCGGAAGATGAAGCGGAATGGAAAAAAGAGCAGTATGAGAGAGAGCTCAAGATTTCCGAGAATACAATCCTGAACACAAAGATCCATGACCAACTCATACTTCAGTATCGATTAGCAGAGAAGAAATGGGACAGGAATCTCGCTCTCTGCATCATCTTCCAATTAAAGGATATTTTATGGGGCGTGGATATTGACGAATTTTTAGAAAAATATTTCGTCCAGCTTCCGGAGAACTATGATGATTCGCAGCTGCAGGAGATTATGGAAAAACTTCCGGACGAAGATCTGGAAATGATTACCATCGAAATGCTCATACAGGGCGAAACGTTCACCAATCACGAGAGAATGGAAGAAACCTTATTGTATCGATGGGCTCAGAATCGGAGCATCGATGTGAAAGCCTTACAAAAAAGCGCCAGGGAAGAGGCGGAAAAAAAGCTGGCCGAGAAAGAGGAGCCTGAAAAAAATGACGAAGCTTGAACCGTGCCCGTGTAATGGAAAGACGAAGCCTGTGCCGAAAGTCGAACGGAATGAGGCAGGAAAAAAAGTCTATGTCTTCTACTGCCCTTCCTGCCGGCGCAGAAGCGAAGCATTGTACAGCCCATTGAAAGCGATCTGGATATGGAACGACATGATCAGGAGCGAAAGGCTCGCTCTGCAAAAAATCAATAAGCGCTAACATAGGAGGGGAACGTGGCACGGCCGGAACGTCATGACGCAGATTATTTTCCATTTTATTCCAAGGACGGAAGGACGCTCTTTCTCCTGCAGGATAGATTCGGTTTGGAGGGGATCGGTTTTTTCACGAATGTTTGCCGTTTTCTTTGTGAGACTCCTGATCATCATGTATGCATCCAGGATGATTCGGACAGGATGTATTTTTATGCCAAGATCGGCATCGAAGAAAAGAAAGGAGAGGCCATGCTTGATCTCATGGCGAAAACTGAAAAGATCGATCCGGATCTCTGGGACAAGAAAGTCATCGCATCGGAAGCCTTCCTGGAAAGCCTGGCAGCTTTGTATGAAAGACGGTCCAATGAGTGCATTACTATTGAGGAAATAAGGAAACGGTATGATGAAACTTCCCGGGAGAACATGATCGACAATGAGGATTTACGGGAACAGAAACCCACTTCCGAGGAGGTTTCCGGGGACATAAACCCCGTAAATGAGGATTACCGGGTACATAAACCCACTTGCGACGGGGTTTCCGGGGACAATAACCCACAAAGTAAAGTAAAGAAGAGTAAAGTAAAGAAGAGTAAAGTAAAGAATATCAAAAACCTCACGCCGAAAACGGCGTCTTCTGAAGAATCTTCTATTTTCAAAAGAGCTCAGATTCTCATGGAAGAGATCCACGGAGACACATATCTGAATTACAAAAAGGAGGCGCCGTGCCTTAAGAGATTCATCGAGCAGGTATCCAAGAAATCAAAACATGATCCATGGGAGTTGATTGAAGCCATGATCTACCAGTTTGCCGAAATGAAGCAGCATGATCGAACTTCCAAAGGATATTGGCGTACCATGGATTTCACGCCGTGTAAACTATTGTCCCATGCAGAAAATATTTATGAGCAATTTAAGCAGCGGACGAAAGAAGAAAAATTAACCAGTGAAGATAAGGAGCTGATAAAACGGCTATGGGGCGGGGGATAATATGGGAATCACGGTGCAAAAATATATGGAGTTGAGCGAAGGATATTTCGGGGAATATACTCCGGCTTTTTTCAGGGAGACCATCATAGGATATTTAGCTAAATGCAGTGATGTGTATAGAGAAAAACTTCTGAAAATCTTAGTCGACAACGAAAAACGCACTTATGGGCCGCCAGATATGGCAACGTTAAGAAGTTACGAAGAATGGATTCGCCCGGATATTAAGACCGTTCAGAAGTTGTTACCTCGGTCGGGAATTAAACCCGAAGATAGGACCTGGATGCAGAAACACATCAAGCATTTATTAGATGCATTGGCTGCCGGCGACAAACAGAAATTAGACGAACTACATCTGATCGGGCTGAAAAGAGCCTGGAAAGATGGTGATGAAAAACCAACGTTAGAAGCATTCGAGTTGGAGCGCCAGGGCCTGAATCTGAATAACGTGCCAGATTCGCTTAATGGTGATGAAAAACAAGACGAAATAAACGATGAAATAAAATTACCTGGATTGGGATAGATATTGATATTTCCAAGATCGAGAAAAAAAAGAGCAAGTAAAGGAGGAAAAGAAGAAATGAAAAAAGCATGGATCACTACGGAACAATGGCAGGCCTGCGCCTTTCATGTGGATTTGATTAAGCTGGAGAGGAAACCTTGCTACCTGGGCATGGAGCTCTCGGCTTTGCAGGATATTACGGCAGCGGCTCTCTGCTTTCCCCCGCAATCCTCAAGGGAACGCTATCAATTTCTCTTCAGATTTTTCATACCTTCAGAAATCATCATGGAAAGAGAGGGGAAGGAAAAGATCCCTTTTTCATCCTGGATCAACAAAGGCCTGGTGACCGCGACTCCGGGGAATGTCACAGACTATGATTTTATAGAGCAGCAGATCCTCGAGGATGCGGAGAGATATGAAATCCGGGGAATCGCATATGATTCCTGGAAGGCTCCTGAAATTGTCAATCATCTTATGAACAAAGGATTCACAATGATCCAGATCAATCAGACCTTTTCAGGCATGGCCAGGCCGACAGAAATTTTTAAAAAGAAGGTCCTGACCCGGGTAATCGCCCATGACGGAAATCCGATTATGAACTGGATGATTTCATGCACGGAGCTGAAAAGAAATAAGCAAGGTGAGGAAATACCGAAGAATCTGCTCTATGAAAAAAGCTATAAAAAAGGCACACCGATCCGCGACTGGCCGGAAAACAAGAGCAGGATCAAGGGCGTGGTGGCTTCGATCATGGCCCTTGGAATAGCGGTAGGACCGACGGAGAAATAAGATCAATTCAATGAAGATAACGGCCAAGACGATCCGCAATGTAATCGCTTGCAAGCATAGCAAGGACCTGATTGTTCCTGAATGCAAAACAGGACCGACCTGGTTCAACGATAATCTTCGAAAATTGGATGTATGGATCCTTCGGAGATCATGGACACAGTTCGCAACCATTGGCTACGAGATAAAGATAAGCCGATCGGATTTTCTCAGGGATAAAAAATGGCCCGAATATCTTCAATACTGTCATGAGTTCTCCTTCGTCTGCCCCTGGGGAATAATTAATCCGGAAGAGATAACTGATAGTTCTGTGGGCCTCTACTGGATCAGCAAGAACGGGAAGAGGCTCTTCATTCAGCGCAAGGCTGAACATAGAGAGATCGAGCTTCCGGATCTTCTGATCTATCACATTCTAATGAGCCGTGTTGTGGTGATCCGTCCATACGATATTTGGAAGATTAGAAGCGAAAGAGATCAATTGAAAAAAGAAATGGAGGATCTGAAGAAGGAAATGAATTTATGAATGTCGACGAGAAAAAGCCTTTAAGAAAACCCCCGGAAAGCAAAGACGATTTCGGACGTCTTTACAATAAGGCGAAAAGATTTGCAAACCGGCTCTGTGCATCCGAGAGACCAGAAGATCATGTTCATGGAATATGGATTCGATTGGTTTTGACTGGCTATCTGATAGGTGAAAACCGGAATATGGTCTACAAAGATCTCAGTGAACTTATAGGATTGGAAGAATAAGAGCTATGAGCTGGGTTGATACCATGCGCACATTAGACCATCCCCCATTTATTGTCTGGCTTCTGGTTTTAAAGGAGGTATTTTTTGTGCTTTTAATTTTTAAAGTTTTCACAAATGACTGGCTTGGCAGAAAAGGATTCAAGAAGAGGAGGAAGAAGAAGAAATGAAAGATTTTCTATTAAATCAAATACAACAACTAGGCCCCATTGGCATCCTGCTGCTCTTCGTCGGCTCTTTCTTTGTCGGTATTTTTGTTGCGCTGATTATTACTGCAGAAAAATCAAAAATAAAATACACGTACTATGCCTCGCAGCCCTGGCGACAATCATTGGTCATAGCTCATCTGGGGCCCAAGCCGATATTCGCAATCATGTATAGCGAGGCCTTTATGCGGTTCCTATGGAGACGGCTGAAAAAACAATGGGCAAGGATCGAAGCAATAAAGGAGATCGGGAAGATATAATGCCAGCACTTAATTACCAGGAGCAGCGGATGAACGAATATAAATATATCTATTTTACCGAAGTACTTCCTGAAAGATTGCATAAAACATTTACATGGATTTGCCGGAATAAAAAGAGCGACGAAGAACTCGGGACTGTCAGATGGTATGCGCCCTGGAGACAATATTGTTTTTTCAACAGAGTACAAGCAGTTTACAGCGCCGGATGTTTGGATGATATTTCAAATTTCATTAAAAAATCTATGGAAGAAAGGAAAGAACCATGAATGAAAAAACTTTCGAGGAGTGGTCGATTCTGGAGCTGATGGGACATCGACGGCTTGCAGGACTGATTAAGGAGCAGACAATTGGCTCGGCATCGTTCATCCGCATTGACGTACCGGATGGGAAAGGCGGGTTTAGCGCCACGCAGTTCTACAATCCTGCAGCAGTCTATTGCATGACGCCGACATCAAAAGAAGTGGCCGAGCAGGTGGCAGCTCGAGACAGACCGGAACCAGTGAGCCGATGGGAACTGCAGGCGCCGGATCCGGAAGAAAAAGTGTTGGAACAAAAAGACTACCACTACCTATGTATCGAATGCGGAGAAGAGATCAAAGGAAAGGTGCTCCTATATTCAAGTGGGCAAGCTTATCATTATCCCTCTTGCGAGGATCCAGAATAATGCTTGCTGTATTATGGAAAGGAAAAGCAATCTCAGTCAATCGTTGGCACGTGATACGAAATGTAAGGATCAGCGCTTCCCAGGAATATGAGAAATTCATCGACAGCCTGGCCTGGACGATCCGTGCGGAAACAAAAGGACTAAAATGCAGCAGCCTAAATCTCACTATCGACTCGAAGCTTAACCCCTGGTTCGATCATCAGAATCTGCTAAAACCGATCTGTGATGCAGTGCAGCGATCGGGGCTTTTGGCGGATGACATGAAAATAAAGAGTATATGGCTGCAGGACGC
>CBDUZM010000002.1:0-27173 GCA_965371685.1 uncultured Spirochaetaceae bacterium
AGGTTCGAATCCTGCCGTCCCAGAAAAAACCCACGAGGAGTAATAAATGGAACAAAAAACACTTGAGTTTACTATACGAGATCAATTAAGAAAAGGGCCGTCGAGAAGGCTGAGGCGTGCAGGAAAAATACCTTCGATAATTTATGGTAAAAACGAACCTGTTAGTATTGCTATAGACGATCAGGAGTTCAATGAGAAATTCCGCCGGATATCGGAAAGCACAATTATAACACTCATATCTGAGGATAAATCCTATGATGTCCTTGTGAAAGACTATCAAGAGGATATAATCAAGGGTAAGATTTTGCATATAGATTTTTATGAAATCGAGAAAGGCAGGGTACTTAAAACCCATGTGTCTATTCGTTTCATAGGCACTCCCGAAGGTGTAAAGGAAGGGGGATTTCTTGAAAGTCTGACTCACGAGATTGAAATTGAATGTCTTCCAAAAGACCTTCCGAAAGAAATCGAGGTTGATATCTCCCCTTTGAATGTAGGGCAGTCCATTCATGCCCTGGAAATCCCTGAAATCTCCGGTGTTAAATACTTGATGCCTTCTGATCAGGTAATCTGTACAATTGCCGTACCTAAAGAAGAGAAGGAAGTCATAGAGGAAGTGGAGGAAGAGGAACTGGAGGCTGAGGGAGTCGAAGAAGGAGAAGAAGAAGAAAAGGCTGAAAAGGAAGCGGAGGAGTAAACCCTGCCTCTCGTCGTATACGGATTGGGCAACCCCGGTCCATCTTATTCTCAATCCCGGCATAACGTTGGCTTCAGGACAGTAGACCTCCTCTCTTCAAAGTTTGGAATACATTTAAAGAGGCCTGTTTTCAAGCGTTTTCTTATAGGAAAAGGATTTTTTAATGGTGAAGCCATTATTCTATCCAAGCCACTGACCTATATGAACCGTGCCGGAGAAGCCGTTAATCAACTGTTGAAATATACTGATACGAAACAGGAAGACCTTATTGTTGTCTGTGACAGCCTGGATCTCCCGGTTGGCGCCTGCCGACTTAAAAGCAAAGGCTCTTCCGCCGGACAAAAAGGTCTCGAGTCTATTATTAAATACACCGGAACAACAAATATCATGCGTCTCAGCATAGGAATAGGCAGGCCGCGATTTAAAGATGATGTGATCCGGTATGTGCTTTCAATTCCCGCCAAAAAGGATAGGCTGATCCTGGAGGATGCAGTAGAAAGAGCCGCAGAGGCAATAGCGGCCTTGACCCGGGATGAGCCGGAAAAGGTAATGAATGTCCTCAACCAAAAAACAAAATAATCCTGAATCGAAAATAGTCAGATTTTTCAACGAAAAATGTATCATGAGAGGCGCCAATATCCTGGCAGCCTGTTCGGGAGGCCCGGACAGTACATGTCTGCTCCACAGTTTAGCCGGTTTAAGAGAAGAATGGGAACTGATCCTTTCCTGTGCTTATTTAGATCACGGTATGAGAGAAAAAAATGAGACTAAAAAAGAACGTGATTTTGTTGAGAACCAGGCAAAGTTCTTGCATGTAAGTTTTTTTTCCGATTTCCTTCCCGGAGGCGAATGCAAACGCATAGCAAAATCTACCGGGCAAAGCCTTGAAGAGACAGCGAGAAAAGTTAGGTACAGGTTTTTAAATGCTGTCGCCGATCGAATAAAAGCGGATTACATAGCTATGGGTCATACACTCGATGATCAGATCGAGACGCTGATTATGCGTTTTTTTCAGGGGGTGGATTTCACAGGACTTGCCGGAATACCCCCCATAAACGGCAGGTTCATTCGGCCTCTCCTTGCCTGCACGAAGGAAGAGGTAGAGAATTACCTTATATCCAGAAATATTGGATTTCTCATCGATATGAGCAACCTGAGAGAAGAGTTCCTACGGAACAGGGTGAGAAACCGCATACTGCCAATGATCGGTGAAATTTTTCCCGGCTACCGGAATTCATTAACAGCCCTTTCCTGTAAGATGACATACTTGAAAGGATATCTGGAAAATGAAGTATGCCAACGGGCCAAATGGGAGCGGATTGACGGCAGCGGGAGAGTCCAATACAGAATCAGAGGTATTGATTTTCTGTCCCTTCCCGGCATCATAAGAATTCAATCTCTCTTTCGACTCTGCAATATTCTGCTCAAGAAGGACGGGAAAAGCTTTAATGCCAGAATCCCCTACCGTTTTCTATCGAAAGTGCTCCAAGATTCATGGTTTTACCCTAAAAGACAACTTCTAAGAGGACATGGAGTAAGATTTTTGTGGAAAAATGAGTATCTTTTTTTTGAAAGGGATGTTGTCTCCTCTGGTAAAAAAGGGTATCTTATAGTCATCAACGGGGATTGCCGGTTCAGTATTGCCGGAATTAACATGAGAGCATCGATGGTTAAGGGTGACAAACCACCTGATAAAAGTATCAATATAGCCGAAGTTAATATTAAGTATCCTTTGTTGGTAAGATCGAGAAGAGCAGGGGACAGAATCTCCATTGCATCTGGTAGAAAAAGTTTAAAAAAACTTTTCAACGAGTGGAAAGTTCCCGAAGAGAGACGTTGGATGATACCTGTTGTTGCCGATAAGGAAGGTGTTCTGGCTGTGATGGGGGAAATTTTCGGCTTTAAGAATAAATTCTCGCAGAAATGCAAAAAAAATATGAATAAAAGTGTCTCGACTATGACGATCAGAATAGTATAGGCGGGTAAAGACTAAAATACATGGAGCTGTTTTAAGGTGGGAGATAACAATCAAAATAACAAAGGATCCGATCCTAAGCTTCCCAAATTCAATTTTAACAATAAGGCCGCCCTTATTTCTCTGCTCGTTCTTGCCGCTTTTTTTATTTTTTTCTTTGTACTGCAGGATACAGATACATCACGCGAAATACCTTATTCATCGTTTCTCAGCTACCTTGATTCAGGAAAGGTGCGATCCGTTACGATTCTTGACGGTCAGTTGATTAAAGGTGATTTCAATGTAGAGCCTGAAGGGATAAGCAGTTTTAAAACCATTATTCCTTACTACGATGATGGGTTAATGGGAAAGCTGATCGATAACCAGGTAAGCGTAGAGGGCGGCACGAAATCAGTATCTCCTCTACGTATTTTTCTAGAGTTCTTACCATGGATTATCGTTTTCTTTTTTGTTTGGTTCATGTTCAGGCAAATTCAGGGGAGCGGTAGTAAGGCTTTCTCGTTCGGCAAGAGCAAAGCGAAGAGGTATCTCGATAAAGGTAACAAGACTACCTTTGCAGATGTGGCCGGGCAGTATGAAGCAAAATATGAACTCCAGGAAGTAGTGGATTTTCTTACAAATCCCCTTAAATTCAATAAAATCGGCGCGAAAATTCCTAAAGGGGTACTTCTAGTGGGTATGCCCGGCACCGGTAAAACATTAATGGCAAAGGCGATAGCCGGCGAGGCAAGCGTACCATTTTTTCACATGTCCGGTTCAGATTTCGTCGAGATGTTTGTCGGTGTAGGCGCAAGTAGAGTGAGAGATCTGTTTGAGCAGGGAAGGAAGAACGCACCCTGTATCCTCTTTATAGATGAGCTGGATGCTGTCGGCAGGACGCGGGGCGCCGGATACGGTGGCGGTCACGATGAGCGGGAGCAGACGTTGAATCAGATGCTCGTGGAAATGGATGGGTTTGACACTAAGGAAGGTGTGATAATTTTAGCTGCAACCAACAGGCCCGATGTGTTAGATCCGGCGCTCTTAAGACCGGGTCGATTCGATCGTCAGGTCGTCGTCGATATGCCTGATATCAAAGAGAGAGAGGCCATATTAAAAATTCATGCCGATAAAATCCCTATGGCTCACAACGTTGATTTAAATCGTATAGCCAGAGCAACGCCGGGAACATCAGGCGCCGATCTGGCCAATCTCGTCAATGAAGCTGCCCTATATGCCGCCCGGGAAAGTAAAAACAAGGTGGAGATGAGTGATTTCGAGGAAGCCAGAGACAAAACACTCATGGGCATAGCGAGGAAATCGAAGGTAATTTCTCCTAAAGAGAAAAAGATGACAGCCTATCATGAATCCGGACATGCGCTGCTGCACTACTTTCTTAAGAATGCTGATCCTTTGCACAAAGTAACGATTATTCCTCACGGGAGAGCTCTTGGTATGGCCCTCTCACTGCCGGAACAGGATGATTACTCTAAGAGCAAAGGGTGGCTGATAGATAGGATTACCATCATGATGGGTGGTTATGCGGCGGAAAAGATAATCTACAATGAGACTACCACAGGCGCTCAGGAGGATATTGAACAAGCTACCGGAGTGGCTAGAAGAATGGTATGCGAATGGGGTATGAGTGAAGCACTCGGACCTATTGCTTTCGGGCAGAAAGAAGAACCTATCTTCATCGGCAAAGAAATCGCGCGTCATAAAGATTATTCCGAGGAAACGGCTCATAAGATTGACATGGAAATCGAAAAGATTGTACAAGGCGGATTGGAAACAGCAAGTAAAATACTTTTGCAGAAAAAAGAAAAACTCATACTGATTTCGGAAACTCTGGTTGAACGCGAAACCCTGGACGATCTTGAAGTTCGAAAGCTCTTAGGTCTTCCAGAGAAAATTTCCAAAAAAGAAACACTTTAATTCCCTGATAAGTTGGAATTTCCTGTAAGGAACATATCGTTTAACTATCTCCTCTTTTTTGAAATAACGACAGACAATGGTATATTGATGGGAGAAGGGTAGAGAAAAGGATGAAATCGACATGAAGAAGTGCCTGATCGCGGTAGTAATAATAACAACTATATTCCTTTCGTGCAGTTCCTTTGAACACAGCAGCCGCAATGTACCCGACTTGAAAGAAGTGCTCTTAGAAGATATTGAAGTCTTATTATCAGAAGGTTTAGCTGTTGAAGCTGTCCAGGACATAGATTTTCTGTGGCGCGAGGGAAGGTTGCTGCAAAGCGAACGGGATTTCTTTAAGACCAAGGCAGTTGAAAACATGGTTACCAATTTTTATGCCAGTATCCAGGATGAGGATTATTATAGTGCATACCGTATCTATGTTTCTCTGGATGCGTTGTCGCAGGGAGAGCGGCTTCCTGATTGGTCTGAGGGGAAATTGCTGTTAGCCCTTGCCGGGCGCCTGGAAGAAAGCGGAAAGGATCTTTCCGCTTTGTCAGTTCGACTTCATATTCTAAATCTTCTCTCAGAAGATGAGTTGTACGATCTGCTGGATTTTACATTTAATATGGGAAATATCCCGGCATTGAAACTTGCCTTAAAACGAGCCAACGAAATGGAGCTGATTGTTGAAGAAAAATACGTGAGCAAAGCGTTGGAAAAAATTTCAAAAACGGATATGCAGAACGGTATGGTGACCGTCTGGGTCGATAAGGGCATACGGATTGAGAGGGGGATAGGTTATCCGGATCGTATGATGGGAAGCGGATTTTTCGTTGACTCAAAAGGATACATCATTACAAACTATCATGTAATTGAGAGTGAGGTTAATCCGGAATATGAAGGATACTCCCGTCTCTTCGTACGATTATCCGGGAGACCTGATGAGAGAGTTCCTGCAAAAGTAGTCGGTTGGGATAGGATTTTTGACCTTGCTCTTATTGAGGTCGAATTGGCGCCTGACTTTGTCTTTTACTCTGCCGGAAGTGTACCGGTCGAACCAGGTCAAAAAATCTATACTATCGGTTCTCCGGTAGATCCGTTTCTTGAGAATACTATTACTTCCGGGATAATTTCGGCGATCGGGAGAAGGCGTTTACTGCAGATGGGGGATGTAATTCAGTTGGATGCTCCGGTTAATCCGGGAAACAGCGGTGGTCCAATGCTGAATGAGAATGGAGAGCTTTTAGGTATTGTTTTCGCTGGATTTCAACTTTACGAGGGTCTCAGCTTTGCCATACCTGTGCAGTGGCTCAATAAAATACTGCCACGACTCTATCAAGGGGGAGAGATTAAACATCCATGGCTTGGATTATCCTTAAGAGAAACTGATAAGGGAATGGAGGTAATATACACGGTTCCAGGCGAGGCAGCCATGCGGGGTGGTATTAAACCAGGGGACAGGATACTGTCAGTTAACGGCAATCCTCTAAAATCAGTACGAGATTTTCAAAGCTATCTGATAGATTTCCCTGTTCAAACGCTGGTTAGAATAGAATGGGAAAGAAACGGTGAAATTAACGGCGGTCTGTTTTCTTTGCGGGAAAGGCCTTACAGTCCTATAGAGCTGGCTTTAGAGAGGGATAGAGAGGTAAATTTGCTGGTTCCACTTTTTGGAATGGAGCTTAAAAAAATCGGTAATTTTCTGTGGGAAACAAACTATGTGGTGGAAAAAATAATACCGGGTTCTATTGCAGATGATATCGGACTTTCGATTAACGATCCTGTCAATATTCAGGATTGGCATATAGACACAGAAAATCGTTTTGTAATGTTACATGTTTTTGTCCAGAAGAAAAAGTCGGGATTTCTCGAAAAGGTAGTCAGATTAGTTGCATACATGGAGCCTGACAATTTTATATAAATGATTAACATACGTTCATATCAAATTTGATATGATATTTTAAAAGAAAAGAATAAATAGGGAGAATTTCATGCGTAAGGTTTATAATTTTGCAGCCGGTCCATCAATACTGCCCAAAATTGTATTAAAGAGAGCCCGGAAAGAGCTTCTAAATTTCAACGGTTCCGGGGTATCAGTGCTGGAAATGAGCCATCGTTCTAAAGCCTTTACTTCGATTATTGAAGAAGCTGAAAATCGGTTAAGAGAAATAATGGCAATTCCGAAAAATTATAAAGTACTTTTTCTCCAGGGTGGGGCTTCTTCTCAATTTGCCATGATTCCTTTAAATCTTTTTCGCAAAAATAAGAAAGCAGATTATATCAATACGGGTAATTGGTCGAAAAAAGCAATAGCAGAGGCGAATAAGTACGGTGATGTGTCTATCGTCGCTTATTCAGAAGATTCCGGCTTTCGGGAAATCCCCATGCTGAAAGAAAACAAATTCGATCGTGAGGCTGATTATTTCCATTATACTATGAACAATACAATTTATGGGACTCGATTTACCGAGATCCCTGATTCCGGAAAAGTACCTCTTGTGACTGATGCCTCTTCGTGCATACTTTCGGAAAAGATTGATGTATCGAAATTTGGTATGATCTATGCCGGCGCACAGAAAAATGTCGGCCCTGCGGGTTTAACATTAGTGATTATCAGAGATGATCTTATCGGACATGCAGGGAAAATAACTCCCACAATGCTTGATTATAAAACTCATTCTGAGAAAAAATCACTCTTCAATACTCCTCCATGTTTCAGTATCTATATGGCCGGGCTGGTATTTAAATGGATACAAGAATTAGGCGGAATCGAAGAAATTGAACGGCTGAACAAATCAAAAGCATATTCTATCTATAAGTGCATCGATAATTCGAGATTATTCAGAGGAACTGTCAAGGAGAAAGATAGATCTTTGATGAACGTGACATTTACAATGGAAAGAGAAGAATTGACAGAATCTTTTCTCGAGCAGGCAGCTCGGGTCGGTTTGATCGCTCTCAAAGGTCACCGATTAGTAGGCGGTTTTAGAGCGAGTTTGTACAATGCAATGCCGCAGGAAGGCGTCAAGAAGCTTGTACTTTACATGGAAAATTTTGAGAAGAAACATTGGTAGAAACATTTACGGAGGAGAAAAAGAAGCTATGTACCGTATTCAGACTTTGAATAAAATAGCATCTGCAGGCCTGGAGGTATTTTCAAGGAATAATTACGAAATAGCTTCGGAAATTCCCAATCCTGATGCGATCATGGTTCGCAGCTATAACATGAATGAAATGGAACTGCCGCCTACTTTAAAGTCCGTTGCTCGCGCCGGCGCCGGCATCAACAATATTCCCCTGGACAAGTGTACCGAAAGAGGTATAGTTGTTTTCAACACTCCAGGCGCTAATGCGAACAGCGTTAAAGAATTGGTGCTGGCCTCTCTTTTTATCTCATCAAGAGGGATTATAGATGGGATAAATTGGGCTAAAATACTGATCGGTAAAGGAGGCGAGATACCAGCCCTGGTTGAGAAGGGTAAATCTCAATTTATAGGACCTGAAATAAAAGGCAAGACATTGGGTATAATAGGTCTTGGTGCGGTCGGGGTCATGGTAGCAAACGATACGCTGTCGTTGGGGATGAAGGTTAGAGGCTACGATCCTTTCATTTCCGTAGAATCCGCCTGGGGACTATCAAGCAGTGTTAAACGCGTTATGGGATTAGAAGCTTTAATCAGAGAGTGCGATTATATCACTTTAAATGCTCCTTTAACAGATAAAACCCGGGGAATGATCGGCCGTAATCAGTTTTCCCTAATGAGAAGGGGTGTGGTACTGCTGAATCTTGCAAGGGGCGGACTGGTCAACAACGAAGATTTGAAAGATGCTATTCGTAGTGGAATTGTATCCTGTTATGTTACAGATTTTCCCGATGAGGATCTCCTTAAAATGGAGTCGGTAATTGCTATACCCCATTTGGGCGCTTCAACGCCTGAAGCCGAGGAAAACTGCGCCTTGATGGCAGCGGAGCAAACACTTAAATTCCTTGAACAGGGAACCACAATGAACTCGGTAAATTTTCCCGGTTGTGAAATGGAGCTTTCCGGGAGTACGAGGATCGTAATCGCCAATAAGAATATACCTGCAATGGTGGGTCAGATAACAACCGTCCTGGCAGAAGAAAAGATCAACATTTCTGATATGTTGAATCGACATCGAAACGAATTAGCATATACAATAATCGATGTTGACGAACCGGTGAGTGAAACGAGCATAAAAAAAATACGTAGTATAGATGGGGTAATAAGAGTTCGCGTAATACAGGAGTAAGCTTCAAATGAGCCTGTTTGTTCTTGCTTCATCCATGATCATTCGGTTCCATACATTATCGTGTAGATAAAAATATTTCTCTCTTGGCGCATCAATACAACTCGCTCTTTCCTGCAGGTATTTTAAAGCCTTATTTAGAATTGTTATTCGATCAACAGAACTGTCTTCAATATTGGCAGAAAGCGCCGTAAAGTAAAAGAAAAAATACAAGCTGTTGGATGCATCCAATTCAACAACATTTCTTTGAAAAGCAATTTGCTGCAAATCTATAGAGTTATCCCTTCGTTCCTTTGCTAAAATATAAGTTTTAAAATTCCTGGCATATTTTTGAAGAAGCGATTCTTTATTTTCCAATGTACGACAACGTCCTTCAATAGAGGCAAAACCATCATGCCAAACGATATTTTCTCCCGGGTAAAGTGCTTGATGCTTTCTTATCTTAAAAACTCTATCTAGCAGGAGCAGAGCATTCGTGTTATCTTTCAGGAAATGAAGAGTTTCCGATAGAAAAACGAGTGACTCGCTTCTTTTTGTGAGATTTTCAAGTATTCTCAAACCTTCAGCAGGTCTACCGTTGTAGACAGTCGATCGTGCGAGCCAGGCTGAGACGGTTTCTTTTGCTTTTGGAAAAGAATAAATTCTGATTAAAGTTAGACAGTCGAGAAATATTTTTATAGCCTGCTGATAACTTCCCAAATAAAAATATATTCTTCCTTTGAAAAAGGTTAAAAAAAGCTGGTATTCCCTCCGTCCAATTTCATCGGCATTTGCCAATCCATCGTGAAGAACAGAAAGCGCCTTGGTGGTAGCTCCTTTTAGAAAATGACTTATAGCTGTTAAGGAGAGGCAGCGAAGCCGCTCATAAGAGCTGCGGGGAAGCAGTCGATCGGCAAACTTTAGGTATTCTAATGCATCGTCAATTTTCCCATCCGCAAGCATTGCCGATGATAGTTCAATATATGCCGAAGATTCATCCTTCTGATTTCCTCTATTATGCAGATCAAGAAGAGAACGTTTGATAATTTCAATTGACTGTGATATATCTCCCACTGTACGATAATACGAAGAAAGTTGTAACAAAAGTTGTCCTTTCTCGCTGATAGAGTTGCATTCGGGAAGTGATTTCAATATTTTTTCAGAGAGCTCCCGGGCAGATTTCGAATTACCACTTATCATAAAGTATCTGAGCCTGGCTGCATTCAATACAGCATCAAATTTTACTGACAATTTGTTCTCAAGGCGGCTGCCTAAAAATGTGCTTTGTATTTTTAAAAAAGGTTTTACTCCTTTCAAATCCCGTTCGTCCAATTTTTGTTTGAGAACTTCGGGCAATATCTCAAAGGAAAGATCCTCTCGTCCGTTCTTAATAAAAAAGTGAAAGAGAAGTATTAAGCGCCGATAACGCTTTTCACGCCACTGTTGTATCATGAATTTAAGGAAGTTATTTTGAATTGCGGCACAACGAAGCCCAAGAAGAATTTCACATTTTTTCCTGGTATATCCGGAGCACGCTGTAACAGGATTGTAGTTATTAATAAAGCCGAGATTAGCTAAATTCTGTAAAACCCTTTCAGTTTCTTCGTGCGGTATGCCGGTGAATTCCACAAAACGATAAAGATCGAATTTGTTTATCAAACCGCCGGAAAGACATACCGTATAGAGGATATCGATAGAAGATGAATCAAGAGTCTTAAGAAGGCGCCATAGAACGGATACATCGTTTTCAGGAAGATTAATTTTTTTTTCTTTTTGAGAAATCCACCGGTATCCCTTGTTCTCCTTACTAATTTTTCCTTCAGATTCAAGAAGAAAGAGATATTGCTTAATAGGGAGTATTTTACCTTCCATATTTGTCGCAATTACTCTCGCTATAGATTTGGGTAAGACAATACCCGGGAAGAAGCAAGGAGAAAATTTTTGAACATCTTTCCAACCAGCCGGATCCATGTGCATTGACTTAAAATTGAGTTCGCCTATCCTTTCTAAGGCTTCCATCTCGGAAACAATCAGGATTGGGAAAAAAGAGTCAATTTTCGTAAAATCCATCAGGATAGTTCGCATTAATTCAAGACTCGCCTTATTGTATGTTTCCAGATCGTCAAAAATAAATAGTGCGGGAAGCAGTCTTTTTTGTGACATTCTGATATAAGCCGATATATAAATATTGTAGGCTGCATAGAAATCCTGAAACAGCCGGTCAGGGCATTTTGAGTCGGCTGTAGTATTCAAAAGATAATCCAGAAAAGAAATTTTACTTTCCCAGACCACAGCTTCGGTCTGTTTCAGGTAAAGTGGAACTTTGTCAAGAAACCCGGCATCAATACTGTTCAAAAAAGGATGGATGGGGGACTGTCGTCGAAACAAAGTAAATGCACGAATTGGATGAATGTCGGAGTTATTCATATAGATACGGTGCACAACTTCCCGGACAGTCTCTTTTATCCCTTTTTCCGGTGTACCGGAGAGAATTAGCCCGGGTATATTTTGCTCTCCGTTTAATTTTCCGAATAGTATATCGAGTACTTTTTCCACTGCCTGGGGTAGAATATATGGTGGACTACTTTTGAAAGTTTTAACGGGGTGTTTTTGGCCCGAGATTCGACATAATCCTGATCTTTTTTCAAAATAAAAAAAATCGTTTAGAAAGAGCTGAGCATTCCTATTAACCCATATTGAGTTTTCTTCATCTATGGACAGTAGAATACGTCTAATTCCGGCTTCTGCATCCTGACCCTGCTCTGCATCAAGTATCAGCAGAAGTACGTTGAATCCAAAAAGGATTCCTCGTTGTTCGTCCAGGAGTTTGTAGACCTTGAAGAAAGAGTCGGCTATCCGTGCCGGATTAACAGCTTTTTCATTTCCTAAGTCAAATATAGCTATACCGTCCCTTACGGTTCTCATTTCGACGTATTGATTCTGAAGAATATTAGTAATACCTTCTTCAATGAGTTGGGCTATATCTCTATTGACTTTGATGAGTTGTTCGTAATTAAAAGCTTCTCTGACAAGATATATCATTACTATATATATAAGGGTTTATTCCAGGTTAAGTGTCGGTGGTGGAATGCCACCTTCCCACTGATTATCGTATTCTTCAACAAAAGGTTTCCCATATATTGTCTCGAAGAGAAATCGATAGTCCTCTGGTGTAATTTCAAGAAATTGAAGTCCGATATATAAACGGTCCAGATCCATGAACTTCCTGGTCACCCTGGACCCTACCACAATATTTCTCTGTTTTATTCTGAGATTGAGATCGATATCGGTGTGAATAAGTAATTCACGGGAAAGCTCTTTCGCAGGATGTGTAAACATCAAACCGGATGCGCTAATATCGATTATGCCGGTATCATATTTTTTTTCCGATATCTTTGTAGGTTTGAAATACCCGTTTACTTCGAGTGAATAGCACAATACTTTCGCAAACTGGTGTACATACTCCACAAGCCCTAAACCGATTTTTTCTTTTTTATCTGTTGTGTTGACGAGATAGATATATCCCACCAGGTACTGATGGTAAAGTATAGGACAGTAAAGCTCTGAAAATATTCCATTCTTATATTTTTCCGAGATAATCCTTTTTATACTCAGCGATGTAATTATATCATCACCTTCTCCTTCGACGACGTATTCATCCAATAGATCCCTGGTAACTATTCGTCCGTCGGGAAATGGATCTTCTGTAGGAAAATCGCTCTGAGTTGAAGGAATCCAGAGACTCATTGATGATTTATAGAGCAAATTTTCCTCAAATCCCGAAGGTTTCCGATCCTTCAGTATTACTATCTTGTTATCAGAGACCAGCGGTTTAAATTTTTTCCTGAATTCCGACATTAGCTGAGAAATACTCGATTGATCAAATTGCATGGAAAGCTGAGGTTTTTCCACAACCACGAAGTTATTCATTTTAGGAAAATCCAACTCTATGCTTTTCCCTTTGAGTACAAAGGATGCTGTAATATCCTCCGGATTCCTTACTCTTTCATGTTTTCTCTGAAGAGCCTTATAGATGCCTTCCGGCTTAATGATAGTAGCTTTTTTATCATCAATTTTATTTATATCCGCATTAAATGAATGCATGTTGTTTTGAAAGAAGAAAAAAAATCGAATATCTTCGCCTTCCCTGGGTAAAGAATCGGAAGTAATCTCGATTATTATTTTCTTTTCGTCGTAAGATTCGATTAAAGCTTCAAAATCACACCTGTTTGTGTGGAGTTTTAGTGGAATTTTCTGATCTATTATAGTGTTTAAAATAAATTCCTGTTCGATCCTGTTAAGTTTCGTACCCATCCTTGTTTCCTAAAAGAAATTTTGTATTCCCTGGTAGTGAGAAGGTATATATTTTTTTTCAGACTTTTTGTAGTCCTCCGATAGTTTCCGGAAATTCAGCTGGAAATCAGTTATAAACCAACCGTCGCCCTGTGCTATGAGAAAAACTTCCCCCTTTGCTCTCCCGGTTTCAGAAAAAAGTCTTACCGATACCTTCGCCTCATTGTCTTTATAAATTTCAAATACACCGTAACGAACAAATTCAGGAATCATACGCTTTTCCACATAGTAATCTAAAGAGCGTATGAGAAGCTCTCTTCTAGACTCATAGATTACATCGGCATTAATATTTGCAGAGATCAGTGATTCAAAGAAAAGATCAAGCTTCCTTTGAATACTCCTTTGATCTATATTTTCAATAATTTGATCCTGGAGAAGGCCGATATCAAAATCTTTCGGTACAAGTCTTCCCCTGACGAACAGCGGAAGCATAGAAAGCGATGGGTTAATGGAAACAACGCCGGTAGTCGCTTTTTTTATTTCTTCGGTTTTTTTTAATTCGATAGTCTGTGAGGAAGATTTATTAACCTCCGTTTTATTTTTCACTTTCGTCCCTTTCGATGCCGGTTCTTCCTGTTTATCAACGCATCCTGCAAGCAGAAAAAAAAGTATTAGAAACAGGCAGATTTTTAGTAAAGAATATAATGACTTTAACACAGTGGTAATCGACCTACCTTAAAGTTTTTTTCGCTTAAAGCATATTTTCATATTATAATAAAATTTTTATGTCATTATATGCAAGAGGGTTATCAGAAAGGGTTTGAAAGAAAGCTTGAATTGGATATAATCCACTCATGTGGATCAAAGTGTTGTTAAAAAGAAGCAGGGCTTCTCGTATAGAAAAAAGACAAAAATGGGAAAATCTTTGTAAACGCTGCGGTCAGTGCTGTTACGAAAGAGAAAGACGCGGTGGCAGACTTGTCATCCACTATGAATTACCTTGTCGTTATTTGGATACAAACACAAACCTTTGTACTGTCTATGAAAACAGGTTTAAATATTGTTTAGAATGTAAGAAAATGACCCGCTTTCGTGCCTGGTTCTTTCCTCTTCTCCCCGCGGATTGCGGGTATGTAGAATGGTACCGGAAAGGAAAGAAGTTGGCAAAATGAAGTTAAAGGATTTTTAATATTTAAACTCACTTTCACCAATAAACTCTCGCAGTATCGACTGCGGCGGCACCAAATTAGGCGGAATAGGTAGAAAATTGTACAGGAAAAAAAGAAGTCGTCTTGCCTCGGAGTATTCCGGCAAATCAGGCTTTATTGTCCTCAGCAGAGGTTCGACATATATCTTCAAAACAGCTAATTCGTAGTCCAAGGCGGAATTGAATACCGCATTTGAAGAATTCTGGAAAGGAAATATATAGTCGCCTTCACCTTTACGAACGGAAGGCCACATTCTCAGAGTCTCCAATGCAGAGTTCCCTCTATATTTATAATCTCTAACCAATCGGCGAATTAATCTGTTATCAGCGGTTCGAATACGATTATGGTTATCCAAATTAAGTTGAGTTAGAGCCGAGACATAGATTTTAAATTTCTGCTTTCTATCAATTTTCGGTGTAAGTCTGTCGTTTAGTCCATGAATCCCCTCGAGGATAAGAACTGAACGATCCGGTAATTTCAGTTTTTTTCCATTCTCGCCCCTTCTCCCGTTTACAAAATTATAGTGAGGAATTTTAACCTCTTCGCCACGGAAGAGCCGCAATAAATGCTCGTTAAGTAATTCAATATCTATCGCCTCCAGAGCTTCTAAATTCAAATTTCCCTCTTCGTCAAGAGGAGTTTTATCTCTCGGTAAGAAATAGTCGTCTAAAGATATACTAACGGGATTACGTCCCAGCACTCGAAGCTGAATGGTAAGTTTCTTGGAAAAGGTTGTTTTGCCGGAGGAAGAGGGTCCTGCAATTAATATCAGATGAACGTTTTCCCTTTTTTCACAGATAATGTCAGAAATATTGGCAATTTTTTTATCATGGAGTGCTTCAGCAACCTGTATAAACTCCTTTATATTACCTTCCTGAATGTGTTGATTAAGTAACCCCACACAGTTCATGTTGAGAATTTTACCCCATGAGTTGTATTCCTGGTAGATAGAGAACAGCAATGGGTTTGGAATGAAAGATGGAATCAGCGGATTTGAAGCATCAGTAGGAAAGCGGAGTAGAAATCCGGGAGGATGATTCCTTATTTCAAAATATTTTAACCACCCTGTTTTGGAAAGAAGGGGACCATGAGAAAGGTCAATGTATTCACCGCATCTATATATCGGAACTTTCGCCTGACTCTGATACTTCAGAAAAAGAGCCGTGTCCGGTTGATTGTTCATTTCAAAATAGGTTATTGCTTCCTTATAGGAAATAACATGGTGCTGGATATGTTCGTCCGCTGCAATAATCTCCTGTATTTTGTCGTATAAAAGCCGAAGATCTTTTTCCTTGATTTCAGCCATCCTGTCGAAATAGTAATAAAACCCCTCGCTTAGAGAATGGCTGATGACAAGCATTCTATCCGGGAACAGCTGTTTTGCAGCGATACCGAGCAAAAAACAGAGGGTCTTCCTGTACAGCTGGTTTCCTTCCGGCGAATCCAGTAGAATAGGCTCTATAGCGCCATTAACCGTTACCCGATACGCAAGACTTACAATTTCATTGGTCAGTTTGACGGCGACAATCCTGTCCTGAATCTCTTTAAACTCAGAATCTCGAAGAACATCTTCTATTTTGATGCCTCGATCATAACGTATAACTTCACCTGACGGGAAAGTGAGCTCTATTTGCATAGTGTGCTCCTTATTTCGGGTTTGTTGAATTCAAAGTCAGTATACGCGATATCACAATGTTTGAATCGGGTGAAGTCCGGATTAGTAATGGTTCAGGCAGATGCTCACCGTTCTGACCGATTACCACCTTAACAATGGGATATTTTGGATCTTTTGGGTTAGTCCTGTAGACGATTCCACTGGTGTTGTTGCTCAACAATACCTCAGTGCCTAAAACGTAAAACGAAAGAACGTAAACAAGCGCCTTTAGTACCTTTTCATCGTACGCCTTCCTGTCAGTCTTTAAAAGTGTGAGTATAGTCTGATGCCCCGTGCTTTTTATATTTTTGAAAGGCCTTTTAGAGACCATAGCATCGTAAGAACATGCGACTGCGATTATTCTGCCGTATAAGGATATTGCATCGCCCATCAGGTGATTGGGATAACCTGATCCGTCAAGTCTCTCCTGATGTTCAAGTACTCCTCTTGCCACCGCTTCGCTTACCGATAAACTTTTAATGATACGGTAACCCAAAACTGTATGTGCCATGATTGTATTCTTTCCCTGGTCAGTGAGCTTCTCATCGCTCATATACAACTCATTGGGGATTTTCGTCATACCGATTTCATGCAAAATTGAAGTAAGGCCAAGCTCAATCAGCCGATGAGGTGGAAGTTTCAGGAAGTCTCCAATAGCCAGAGATAGTATTGTCGAATTTGTCAGGTGAAGAATCAGATAGTCATCCATTTGATGAGTTCCGCTTATACAGGAAAGAAGTGAATCTTTTTTATCTTCAAAACTATCGATTATATCCCTTACTCTAGATGTAATTTCCCCTATGTCAAGTTTTCCGGTGGACTTATATGTTATAATCATATTTTCAATGAAGGCCGCTAACCGATCATAGACAGCGGCTGCTTCATCTTCTTCGCTACAGCTTTTTTTATCTCCGGCAGATAATTCATTATCAATTTCACTATTAGATGAAAACAGAGGATTTTTAAACGGCGCCCCTTCGGAAAAGACATTCTTATACTGCCAGTTCTTAAGCCGTTTAATAAGCGCAGTTGTTACAGGTGTTTCCGGAGAGAGAAGAATGAAATCATCGTCAATGAACAGGGGAGAACTAAAAAACATATCGAGTTGCAGATCATCAATGGGATATTGTTTCATAAATTTCCTCCGGTTGACCCAAATATATCATTTGTTTAAACTTATGGCTCACATTATAGGAGATATGCATGAAATTTAAAACTATTTTTATCATTTTTAATTTAGTGATTATGTTTTCCTTTCTCGTTATTTTTTTTATGCCGCTTTTTCTGCTTGGAAAAGAATATTTTATCACTTTCCTCCTCAATAACTGGTACATCAGTATTCTGTTTCTGATTACCATTGTAATTTTCAACAGTTACTTTATCCATAATTGGAATCTTTTTCAACTTCTCGAAAGAGAGGACTGGGTAGGCCTGATAAGCTTTCTTGAAAACCGTATCTATAAAAAAAACCATATAAGAAAGAATAATCTAAAAATTCTCATGAACTCCTATCTTGTAACTTCAAATGCTGAGGGAATTTTTACACTTAAGGAACATGTAGAGCAGAAAAAACCGCTTCTAGTTAAATATTTTGCTATTTCTTTCGGATTACCGTACCTCCTGCTGAATCGACCATCGGAATCGGAGCGTTACTTCGGTAAGCTTCTCTCCGAGAAGGGTGTACGAGAAAGCGGTTGGATTCATTGGAATTACGCGTTTTCGCTTATGCAGCTTAAAGAGATGGAGGGAGCAAAAAAAGAGTATGCTGCTCTTATTGAGCAGACAAAAGATCAGGTGCTCCTTCTTCTCTCTCTCTACATGCTTAATTCTCTTCCCGGACTGGATCTTCTTACCCGTTCCAGGATGGATGAGAAGATAGACTTATTTCAAAAGCAGCATAGTCGTGATAGTTGGCTTCGTAAGATGGATCGCTACAGGGGTAACCTTCAAACTCTAATATTATCTAAAATTATCATGGAAGCCGGTGAGTGGGTCTTTCAATATAAACCTGCTGAATGCAAAGAAACGATGCATTAAGGCTTGAGAATTGTATGGGGGTTGACTTCTTAGCTGGAATTTCCTATATTCAAAATTACGACGCAGGGTAGAGCAGTTGGCAGCTCGTCGGGCTCATAACCCGGAGGTCGCAGGTTCGAGTCCTGCCCCTGCTAAAAAAAAGCCTTATATAAGGCTTTTTTTCATTGGTACGCCCGGCAGCCTGACCGTACTGCCTCCCGGATAATACAGTCAGCAACCGCCGGAAAGCAGGCGGCTTCAGCTCCAGTCAGGGCATCCGGGAGGATTTATCAACCTTGCATAAATCTATCAAAGCAGGAATAAGGTTCTACGAAGAACTGAACAACTTTCTTCCCGGAGAAAAGCGTAAACGTGAGTTTATCTGTACTTTCGAAAGAGGAACTACGGTGAAGAAGCTTATTGAAGATCTCGGTGTACCCCACACCGAGATCGACCTGGTGTTGGTAAACGGGGAATCGGTATCCTTTTCCTATAAATTGCAGCAAAACGATCGAATAAGCGTTTATCCGGTTTTTGAAGCTTTTGATGTTGGATCTTTAAGCAGAGTCAGGTCTGAACCTCTTCGGAAAACACAGTTCGTACTGGATGTCCATCTTGGAAAACTCGCTACAGCTCTAAGGATGATTGGTTTCGATGCCTGTTACTCCAATCGATTCACCGACGAGGAGCTGGTTCAGCTTTCTGTCAGCGAGCATCGCATAATACTAACGAGAGACAGGGACCTCCTTAAACGAAAGGCGGTGGTTCATGGTTATCTTGTTCGTTCCGGGGATCCTGTTCAGCAGATGGCCGAAGTAATCAGGCGCTTTCAGCTTGAAAAATGCATTCAGCCGTTCTCACGCTGTCTGGAGTGTAACACGATTTTAAAACCGGCGGATGATGACCAGATAACATCACAAGTACCGCCGTATGTGCAGGGCAAGTATAAAGAATTTAAAAACTGTCCTACATGCGGACGAGTATACTGGCAGGGTACTCACTGGGAGAATATGCTTGAACGACTCAATGCGGCTATAATAAAATAACAAAAGACGAGTTACAGCTTTAACTACCGCTTCAAAGTCCCCATTCTTTCAGCAGTTCTGTCGCTTCCTTATAATCTCTTTCCTCGCTCTCTTTCCTCTGTTTTATGGATTCCAATCCTCTGATAGCTTTACTCAGCAGCTCGACAGCTTCATCGTAGTCAGAAAGTTCGTTAAAAACTACTTGCGCTTCATAATAAAAACTTTTTTTCAGAATATCGGTCTCTGAGATATATTTGGTTTTTTTCTTCTTCTGTTCATTAAGCTTCTTGGTTGAATCCCAGTTCCTGGCATACAGGTGTTTGGCCATTTCTGTCCAGTAATCATACTTCATCTTATCTTCTATACCGGTTTTAAGCTCCTTTTCAAGAAGAAAAATGGATTTTCTTCCAAGTGAGACGGCATAGTCTTTGTTTCCGAAACTAAGAGGAAATCCCGGGAGCTGTTCGTAGAGTTGTCCCAACACATAATAGGAGTCTGCATGTTCCGGATTCAAACTTATCGCCTGATTAAGCAATTTTTTCATCGGTTTTGCGGAGAAAAGAGAATTTAGAATACCTCGAACCTGACCTGCCCTTCCAATATTCGAAGATTTCCAATAATAGCCCAGGTGATTATCAGCATCGGCATCAATGGCATTATCAGCATACTCTTCGCCTTGGGCAAACAAATCGAGCAGCTCTTTCTTCTCCGCTCCCTTATCCTCTCTCTGGTCGCCTATGTTCAGGTACGCCCTGGCAAGGCGCCAGTAGAGCTCTGCCTTTTCTCTTCCGGTGTTCACCGTTTTGAGATTGTCCAGCAGGAATGTCTTCACCCCTTCATGATTTTCATCATCATCAAGTACATCCGCTCGCTCAAGGGTGGTGGTAAAATCAGCATAGGCAACACACGTTAAAAAAGAGAACATGAACAGAAATACGAATATCTTTCTCATTTCACCCTCCTAATTGGTTAACTGGCTAATTAGTTAATAAGCGGTAACACATTTCAAAGGCTATGTCAAATGAGGAAATGTCATCCTTGACGGATTTTTTAAAAAAAAGGATAATAGTGCAGTGCTAAAAACACTAAGTGGAAGTTATAGGTAAACTGGGAGCAATTCTTTTTATTGTAAACAAATACGAACGCAAACCAGAAGATACCAATGCGGCAGCAGGCGCTCCGGGCCGCTGACTTTGAAAACAGGGTGATTATGCTAAAAACACAGGTAGTTTACGATGAAAGCACCATCAAGACTCTGGATGCTCTTTCCCATATCCGGCTGCGTACAGGAGTGTATGTAGGCAGGCTGGGTGACGGCAGCCATCCGCAGGACGGAATTTATATCCTCCTAAAAGAAGTAGTGGACAACAGTATAGACGAATTCATAATGGGAGCGGGAAGAACCATCGATATTGCCAGAAAGAACAATACAGTAGCTGTTCGAGATTACGGGAGGGGTATCCCTCTCGGGAAAGTAATCGACTGTGTGAGTAAAATAAACACAGGAGGAAAGTACTCCGATGATGTTTTTCAATTCTCTGTAGGTTTAAACGGGATTGGAACAAAAGCGGTAAATGCGTTGAGCTCTGAGTTCGAAGTATGCAGCTGGCGAAGCGGAAAATATGTACGCGCCCTGTTCCGAGAGGGTAACCTCCTCAAACAGAAATCGGGGAAAGACAGTAACTCAAGAGCCGGAACCCTGGTACGATTTACCCCGGACAATACGATATTTCCAAAATACCTTTGGAATGAGGAATTTATCAAGAAAAGACTCCGCTACTACGCTTATTTAAACAGCGGTTTAACTCTCAAGTACAATAATGAAAAATTCTTAAGCAGGGTAGGGCTTCAGGACCTTCTAAAGGAGGAAATCGGAAACGAACCCATTAACTATCATTTTATGCATTACAAGAGTAAGCGTCTTGAATTTGCATTTACTCATACTCAGAATTACGGAGAGAATTACTTCAGCTTTGTAAACGGTCAATACACAATCGACGGCGGAACCCATCAAACCGCTTTTCGAATGGGTATTCTTAAAGCCATTAACGATTTCGCAGGGGAAAACTACCACGGGGAAGACGTCAGGGAAGGATTAATCGGGGCTATTGCCGTAAAACTGAAAGAGCCAATCTTTGAGAGTCAGACTAAAAACAAGCTTGGAAACGCAGAAATACGATCCTGGATCACCAATGAAGTAAAAGAACAGGTTGTTATATGGATGCATAAAAATGAACCGGAAGCGAAAAATCTTTTGGAGAAGGTAAAAGTCAATGAACGGCTCCGGAAGGAGATGTCGGTTATAAAAAAACAGGCCCGTGAACGGGCGAAAAAGGTTGCCATCCATATACCCAAGCTTACCGATTGTAAGGTGCATTATGATTCCGGAGATCAAAGGCGAGAAGAGAGCAGCATCTTCCTGACAGAGGGTGATTCTGCCGGCGGCGCCATTATTCAAGCGAGAGATGTATATACCCAGGCAATTTTTTCACTTAAAGGCAAACCGCTTAACTGCTACGGCCTCAAGAGAGATACAGTGTATAAAAATGAAGAACTCTACAACATAATGCGTGCTCTCGGTGTTGAAAACGGACTGGACGGGCTTCGTTACAACAAGGTAATTATTGCCACCGATGCAGATGTTGACGGCATGCACATTCGCAACCTTCTTCTTACATATTTTCTCCGTTATTTTGAAGAGCTTGTTATTAAGGAGCATATATATATTCTCGAAACACCCCTCTTCAGAGTGAGGAATAAAAAGGAAACCATTTATTGTTACAGCGAAGAAGATCGAGATAAGGCATTGAAAAAAATAACCGCTCCGGAGGTAACCCGTTTTAAAGGACTCGGAGAAATAAGTCCAAAAGAATTTAAGCAGTTCATAGGCGGCGATATGCGTCTGACACCGATTCATATTCAGTCCATGGGAACGGTACACAGGATTCTTGAATTTTATATGGGAAAAAATACTCCGTCCCGTAAAAAATTCATTGTAAGCAATCTGAAAGCGGATGTGACCTGAGGAGACCCTGCCATGAGTCAACTTAAGCCTTTAATGGAAAAAAATTTCATCGAGTATGCCAGTTACGTCATTATTGATAGGGCTATACCGGACATTCATGATGGATGCAAGCCGGTTCAGAGAAGGATCCTTAACACTTTGTCCGAAATGCATGACGGAAAGCTCCACAAAGTCGCCAACGTTATCGGGGAGACTATGAAGCTGCATCCTCACGGCGATCGCTCCATTTCAGACGCCCTGGTCGTTCTTGCAAACAAAGAGTATTTCATCGAAAAACAGGGAAACTACGGTAATATTTTGACAGGCCACAGCGCCGCGGCTTCCCGGTATATAGAGTGTCGTCTTACACCTTTGGCTGTGGAAACACTGTTTAATAGGTCGCTGACCAACTTTATTCCCAGCTATGACGGCAGGAAGAAAGAACCTCTCTATCTTCCTGCTAAAGTTCCGGTTCTGCTCATGCTGGGCACAGAAGGCATAGCTGTAGGTATGTCCACGCGTATTCTTCCTCACAATTTTATAGAGCTATTAGAAGCCCAGGTAAAAATCCTCAAAAAGAAAGATTTCGAAGTATTTCCGGATTTCCTTCAGGGGGGTCTCATCGATGTCTCGGAATATAATGAAGGCAGGGGAAGGGTTAAAATTAGAGCGAAGATCGATATTGTGGATAATAAAAAGCTTATTATCAAAGAAATTCCCTTTTCAACAACAACTTCCAGTCTTATCAGCTCTATTGAAGCTGCTGTTCAGAAGAATAAGGTCAGCATATCAAGTATTAACGATTTCACTACAGATAAAGTGGAAATAGAACTGATAACTTCCAGGGGAATCAGTTCCGAAGATGTTCTGCCTCAGCTCTATGCATACACAGATTGCGAAGTCTCGGTTGTATCGAATATCTTAGTGATAAGAAATAACCGCCCTGTCGAGTTATCTGTCAGTGAGTACTTGAAGGAATTTACGGTACAACTGCAGAAGCAGATCAAGTCAGAGCTGGAACACGAATTGGTAAACCTTGAAGATCGACGGCATTGGCTTACCCTGGAACAGATCTTTATAGAAAACCGTGTTTATAAAAGGATTGAAAAAGCTGCTACGGAGACAAAGGTAAGGAATGAAGTCTTTAAAGGCATGGAGCCATTCAGTCAACTTTTTATCAGAACAATGACGGATGAGGATGTGAGGAGACTTCTCGAACTGCGTATTCGCCGTATATCAGCTTACGATATAAAAAAGAATCACGATGAAATAGAGGCGATTGCTCTGGCAATAACTGAATGCCGGAGCAAATTAAAGGCATTGACAAAGACCACAATCGGCTATGTCCAAGGACTTATCGATAAATACTGTGAACATTTTCCCCGCCGAACGAGAATCAGCTCTTTTAAGGCAGTTGATAAGAAAGCTGTAGCTAAGGCGGATATTCATATAGCGTACGATCCGGAAACAGGCTTTTTTGGCAGTAGCGTGAAAGCTCAAGGTTTCCAGATGACGGTTACGGAGTATGAGCGTATACTCACTATTTCTTCCAACGGCAGCTATCGGATTATGGCGCCTCCTGAAAAGGTCTGGCTTCCCGGTAAGTTACTCTACTGCCGCGTTTTCGACCAGGAAAAAGGCTGTACCGTCACCCTCGTCTATCGGGACAGGAATCAAAACGCATGGGCAAAAAAGGTCAGGATCAGCAAATTTATTACGGATAAAGTCTACGAGCTGTGCAAGGATAGCCTTGCCGGGATCGAATACTTTTCAACCGGAAAAACTGCTGCCGTTATTAAAATGCTATTCGTACATTTTCCAAGGCAAAAGATAAAGGAAGCTTTATATGACCTTTCAAAACTCAAATTATGCGGAATAAATGCAAGGGGAACACATCTACACACCAAGAAAGTCGCAAAAATAAGGATTCAGCCGGTTAGAAAAAACTCAAGTCAAAAAAAGCCCGGGAAAAAGGCAACAGGCAGGATATGAAAAGTGAAAAGCCGGCAGTCATGGTAAAGCGGCAGGCTGATACTGCAACAACAATCTCAGCTCATCTGAGATGTCTGTTCATTGATCCAGTGGTTGAAGTCATCGTCAAGCCCCGATTCAAACTCGAGTATTGAATCTATGTAATGCTTTGTGGATTCTGGAATCCCCCTGTTACGCACACCGTAGATACCTGCATTATAAGCAGCTAATCCAAGGCGTAAATTTCCCATTTCACTGATGCAGTGCCTCAGGTAATAAAGACCGGAGTAGGTATTCTTCCTGATGTCGAAAAAATCATTTTCGGTCCAGTTTTTTCTGCCTCCATCATTTAACTGAAATAAGCCCCAATCTCTTGTTCCTCCACGATTTGGGGGACTGACAGCCCTGTGGTCGAAACGGCTCTCTTTCCAGGCAAGAGAGAAGGCTACATGGACGGGCACATCCAATTCCAGTGATTCCTCAAGAATGACTCTGGCGATTTCCTGATCTCCTGTATATTGAGAGTAAAAATCAATAAAGCTGTATCCATTTTTATAGGACTCAATAGAATAGGACAAAACAGCGCCGTTCACCGCCATATCGGTGAGTGTTTTACTGGCAGCCGTTTTACCCGTTGTTTTAGCTTTGCTATCCGGCTTTAAGCCTCTCCAAATGCCTTGTACTTGAGAGAAAAAAGGGATAGCTGTCAGGATAAACAATATTCCTATGACAATGTAAAGACGAACCCTTCGAAGAGAAATAATCAAACGGAAACTCATGCCCAGCCGGCTTAGTTTCTTGATAAAATTCAAATTCTTCCTCGTTAAACAGTCAAATATTAGGGTGTAATATACTGTTATGATTGTATAAAATCAAGAAAATGTTATGATAGGATTCGATTATGGATCTTTTTGATCAAAGCTACCGTCAGCTGCTGGAAAAAGAACAACCCCTGGCCGCCAGGATGCGTCCACGAACTTTGGAAGAGTTTATCGGCCAGGAACACATTGTCGGCAAAGAACTCTTGCTTCACAGATCGATCAAAGCAGACCAACTTTCAAGCCTGATTTTCTATGGTCCTCCCGGTACGGGTAAAACATCACTCGCCGCGGTTATCGCAAACGCAACTGCGAGTCATTTTGTCAGCGTTAATGCCGTACTCGCCGGCGTGAAGGAAATTCGGTCTGTCGTATCCGGTGCACAGGAAAGAAGAAAACTTCACAATATAAAGACTATCCTCTTTGTCGACGAAGTCCATCGCTGGAATAAGGCGCAGCAGGATGCATTGTTGCCGTGGGTGGAAAACGGAACGATAATTCTGATAGGTGCTACCATAGAGAATCCCTATTTTGAGGTTAATAAAGCTCTTGTCAGCCGCAGCAGGATTTTCCAGCTGAAACCTCTCAACCAGGAGGACCAACATGCTATGGCAAAGCAGGCTATGGCCGATGCCGATCGGGGATATGGGAAATTTCATGTTGAGATAAATGATGATGCTCTCGAGCATCTAATAAATGTGGCAAATGGAGACGGACGAAGTCTGTTGAATGCCCTGGAGCTGGCTGTAGAAACGACTCCGGCTCATTTTCCCCCTGGGCCGGGAGAATTAATCCATATCGATATGAGAGTGGCGGAAGAGAGCATACAAAGGCGGGTAGTTCTTTACGATAAAGAAGGGGACTATCACTTCGATACTATCAGCGCCTTTATAAAGTCTCTAAGGGGATCAGATCCGGATGCTTCCCTCTATTGGCTGGCAAAAATGGTATACGCGGGTGAGGATCCGCATTTTATCTTTCGAAGAATGCTGATTTTTGCCTCGGAAGATGTAGGCCTGGCTGATCCGAATGGACTTGTTGTAACAGAGGCTGCTGCAGCTGCCTTTGACAGGGTAGGGTTACCGGAAGGAAGATTCCATCTTGCAAATGCAGCGCTATATCTCGCCACCGCAGCCAAATCCAACTCCATTCTGGCCTTTTTTGATGCTTTAAATACAGTTGAAAAAGAGCAGGAAGGAGGCGTACCCGGGCATTTGAAAGACGGGAGCAGGGACAAGAAAGGCTTCGGACATGGTGAAGGTTACCTCTATCCCCACGCGTATAAAGATCATTGGGTGGCACAACAATACCTTCCGGATCAACTACAGGGAAAGGTTTTTTATAAACCGGGGAATTTAGGGTACGAGGCTGCAAAGAAGGAGAAAATAGAAAAGAGGAGGGAAGCTCAGCTGGCAGTAATGTTCGAGATGCTCAATAATTCCACCGAAGTTCTGACTTTCGGCCCACCGGATCGTTTGAAAGATAGATGGCTTGCAAGAGCCTCGGGATCTTTAAGTGCACATTTGTTGACAGTAAGAGAATATTTCTTTAAAGACCTGAAAATTGCCCGCCACTGGGTTGTATTGGATATAAAAGGAGAAAATGGCCTGCTGACATGGGAACTTATCCGGAAGACTCCTGAAGGAGGTGTAGTTACTCTTCTTGATAAGGATAACCGATATCTGCCTGACATGATAGATCAGTTGCCGGAGGTTGATCGGCCACAGCTTATTACAGGCGATCTAGATAAGATAGACAGCCTGTTAGAGATGAAGGGAAAGGGGGACTTGAAATTCGATCTGATTGCAGGATGGAACAGTCTCGTACGAAGATCGAATAAGGAAGAAATATTAAAAATTCTTTGTGATCGTCTCGCAGCAAAGGGCGTGCTCTCTCTTATGGAAAATTTCCCTCGTGGAGGTCAAAGATTGAGCGAACTGGCAAATTCCGGCTCTCTTGACAGCGATCTATTAAAAAAGTTGATCGAGACTGAAAATATTATCTATGAAGATACTCAAAATCCTGTAACAAACTGGGATCAGGAAGATTTTTTCTCAATGCTGGAACATGCGGGATTCGTGCGAATAAAGATCGAAAAAAAAGACTTTAATATTGAACGAAGGATTTCCTCAGGAGATTTAATGCGGTGGTTTCATCCGGAATCCATTAAGCAGGGTTTTCTTTTGCCTGGAATTCTAACTGAATCAGAATTGGAGTATATTTACATTACCTACCGGAAGCTTTACGAAAACAGCTGGATCGACTGGCGCCGGTCTATTCTGTTGATCAGAGCATATAAAAAATAAGAGGAAAAGGAGGCAGCCTATGATCGGAGATAGGGAGGAGTTACACCGCATTCTCGATTTTA
>CBDUZM010000003.1:0-25895 GCA_965371685.1 uncultured Spirochaetaceae bacterium
ACTCGAGAAATACTCCAGGCAAATCGTTGTTGATTTTCTGCTCGGCCTTGTAACGGGATTTCGGATCGATCGGTCCGGTCGGTTCATAACTGGCTTCTATGATGAGCTTCCCCCCCTTCCAGTCGAGGAACGAATGGTAGACAGGATTCACTTCGCCGGATTGATCGGCGCCTATGGCAAATAGATTCATCGGACTGTTAATAAGCAGTACTGCGAGGAGAAACCGGATGATAATTTTTATTTTAACAGGCATATATCCCTTTTATCATCGGACTCTATTATGATAAGCCTTATATCTGCATACGATATAGAACGGCGTCCTGTCGATGTCAGCCTTTCTCTCCGAAGTAGATACCGGCCCACTCCCCGCGGCCGTTTATTTCGGGGTCTGCAGGAAAATCCACCTTTCTGAAATAGAAGTACCATGTATTGACCTTAAAGTACTGCCAGTTCCAGGTTTTCAGAAAGGCTTCTCTGGGATTGGAATAACTTTCAAGCTCATTTTTATAATGTACACTGGACTTTACCAGCCAGCTGTTGATATCGAAAAAGGAAGCCCGATCCGCACTGTATTCTTTCTGTTTCCAGTACTTGGCGAAGAAGTTTACCTTGGCCTTGTATTGATTCAGTTTTTTAGCGTCCCGCTTCCTGAGGGCTGTCTTGATTTCCGAAACGAGGAACTGTAAATCCGGAACGGTCCATGTTTTTGAGGATTTATAAAAAGCGACCTTTAACAGAATATCGTCTGCTGCATCGGGAATTCCCGGTATCCGGGCTTCCGGATAGGAAAGGTAACTTCTATAGGCTTGAATAGTAAGATCCCACGAACCGACGTCTTCATAGGCTTCCGCCAAATAGTAATAGTAGGCGCCCACGTCTATATATCTTTCGAATTGAGAGATCATCTCCTTATAGTACTGGATGAGATACTCTTTGTTGGTTTCATGGTTTATAAGCCGGCTGAGGCTGTTAAAATGAATGGAGCTGCCGCCCACAATGAGATCAGGATAATTTTTTAATATCCGTTCATGGTAATGCATGGCAAAAGAGATTGCTTCTAATTCCTCGTAGGCTTCCGCGACAAGGGCAAGGTAATAAGAGTTATAAGGATCGCCTGGATTCTTCTCAACATACTGAGTGAGGAAGAGTATCTGCTTCTCAATATTCCCGGTTTTTCTAAGCAGATCCGAGATCTGCCTGACCAGGGTAAACCTGGCGACTCCCTCCTCCTCTTCCAGCTGTATAAAAAGTTCCTTCAGTATCTGTTTTCCCCCCGGTGTGCCTACCAGGAAATATGATTTATAGACCTGACAGCCCATCAGGAAAAAGGTGAGAAACACTAATCCCGGCAAGGTAAAAGCATTGCGCATCAGGGTGATATATACACCACATAATACGCTATGTCTATAGCGCAGACAGTATGCAAACGCCTATTATTGCCAAGGCATTGGGATTCTGTTATACTGCCGAACCATCGGAGGAAACTTTTGAGAGAGAAAATAAGCAGGGGAAAAGAAAATCTTATCGTTCCCGATGAACCGATTATCCCCTTTATCGAGGGAGACGGAATCGGCCCCGATATCTGGTCTGCAGCCCGGTGCGTTTTCGACGCTGCCGTGAAAATAGCCTATGCCGGAAAGAGAAAGATCAATTGGCTTGAAGTGTACGCCGGAGAAAAAGCTTTCTTAAAAACCGGCGGCAGTATAGGCGGAAGCTGGCTTCCCGAGGAGACGATATCCGCCTTGAGAGAATACCGCGTAGGCATTAAGGGACCGCTTACAACTCCTGTTGGCGGCGGTATCCGCAGCCTGAATGTCGCCATGAGGCAGAAACTGGATCTGTATGTTTGTCTCCGCCCAATAGAGTACTTTCCGGGCGTGCCCTCTCCGGTTCGGAATCCGGAAAATGTAAATATGGTTGTCTTCCGGGAGAATACCGAGGATGTTTATGCAGGCTTTGAAACCAGGGCGGGCAGCGACGAAGCTCAAAAACTTATCCGGTTTCTCCGGGAAAGCATGGGATGGAACATAAGGGAAGATTCCGGTATCGGCATCAAACCGATCAGCCGGTTCTGTTCGGAAAGGCTCATCAGGGCCGCCCTCGAGTACGCCCTTAAATATAAGCGGAGGAGCGTTACCCTGGTTCATAAGGGAAACATTCAGAAGTTCACTGAAGGGGCTTTCCGGGAATGGGGTTATGAGCTGGCAAAAAGGGAATACGGCGATAGAGTGTTTACCTGGGAAGACATCACCGACGAAATACCCGAGGGGAAAATCCTTGTGAAAGACACCATTGCGGATATCTTTCTGCAGCAAATCCTTACAAGGCCCACAGAGTTTGATGTGGTCGCCACGATGAATTTGAATGGTGACTATATTTCCGATGCCTTGGCTGCTCAGGTGGGAGGAGTCGGGATAGCTCCCGGCGCGAATATCAACTATACCACGGGTCACGCTCTTTTCGAAGCCACCCATGGCACAGCGCCGAAGTATGCCGGCAAGAATATGGTTAATCCCAGCTCTCTTATTCTCTCCGGAAAAATGATGTTTGAATACATGGAATGGCCTGAAGCAGCAAACCTTATCTATAAAGGCATAACTGAAAGCATTAAGGAGAAAAAAGTAACCTACGATTTTGCCAGGCTTATGGAAGACGCCACCACAGTATCTACCCAGGAGTTTGCAGACAGTATTATCGCGAGCATGAAGCCATGAAACACGATTCGCCAAGATTTCCCCACAAGATCCTGATCCTCGGTATCAGCCTCCTGCTTTTAGGGGGGTTGCTGCTTATTTGGCGTCTGGAAAGGCTTCCATCAATGGGCGCCCTATGGCCGCTGCCCCTCATCCTGGCGGGTCTCGTCTTTCTTTACCTGGTTTTTATAAAAAGCCATACAAGACTATATCTTCCCGCAGGAGCGCTTCTAACCGCGGTTGGAATATTCCTCCTGCTCCGCAATACCGTTATCCCCAATGTTGACATGGAACAAATCTGGCCTGTCTTTATGATGATTACCGGCTTCGCTATCCTTCCCTATTCTGCCCGAAAATCGAAAAACAAACGGATAGCCGTCATCATCCCTGCCGTCGCAATAATAGGCCTATCAGTCATATTCCTGCCGTTCAGTCTTGGATTGATTAATAGGGATTTTATTCGTTTCGTTCTTCAATGGTGGCCCACAATTCTGCTCCTGATCGGGGCTCTTCTCGTACTCTCCTACTATATCAGAAAAGAACGATAATCGGAGAAACTCTATTTTCCGGCAAATCCTAAACTCAGACTGTTCTGCCAACTCGCTGACGGCTCTAATTTGAGGCGCCAGTATGGCACAAAACACGTGGATTGATAGAATTGTTCCCGCTTATTAAAAGCGCGCGATACGGTTTCCACCGGCAGACACCAAAGCGAGAAAGGATCTACAGATGTTATTGTGATATTCGTTTTGTTGGCGTTATCCTGTAAAAAAAGCTTTTCAACAACCTCCCTCGAAGATTGTTCGTTGGGAAGCCTGCTTCTTTTATTTTTAAAGATACTGTACATTCCGACATCTTTACTGTCCCCGCTCGCAAAGGACAGATTGATCTCAGCGCCGAACCTTACCTCAAGAGCTTTATCTCCGCTGTTGGTTATTGTGTAATCCACCTGAACAGTCGACCGGTTGAACCGGTATCGCTTCTCCAGGCTGATAGGATACGATCGGTTTCCTATCTTTATACGGCCGTCACGACTTAGCACAAGCTCCCGATGTTCCCTGTTCAACTTTACCATGTAATATTCCCGTGAAATAAAATCCCCCAGCTCTTTATAGCTTACATCATGAAAATTCCTGATAGTTTCGGTTTCACTGAAAAAATGGTCTATGAAGGATTTCCTCATATATCCGTCGTATATTCTATCTCCAACGTTGTGATACAACTCCGGTCTTCTGGCCATGCTGTCACCGTAGTTCCAGCCGCAGGGAATGAAATCCAGCTCAAAAAGCATGCCCCCAAGGCAGTGAACATAAGCATTTACTTCCTTACCCTGAAAGAGGTATTCTTTTTTCCCATCCATATCGAAATCGAAGCTGATAATGGATGGAGTGAACATGCCGTCGGAACGTGTTATCTTCTCTGCCTCGATAAATGATCGATATAAAGCTTTTCGTAAATGGGGCCAGTAAATTCCCCCGTTACATCCCTGCCAATAGGCATGATGACACTGTCCTTTCCAGAGCTCCTCTCTGGCTGTCTTCTTCCTGTATTTATCCCCTCTTATCTGGTTAACCCGGAGATAAGTATACATCATCCTGGCATACATCAGGTTACCTTCCGGATATCGGGACAGGAACTGACGAAATAATGCACCACCCAAAAATCCTTCCAGATCCGGGAACGATTTAACTTTCTTTCTTATCGTCATCAACTTTTTCGCCCGATCGGGAGGCAGCAGAGATTCGAGCATATTCATTGAGACGCTGACAGGGATATATATTTTAGATTGAGGTTCGTTTTCCTTGACATACTGTTCCGGGCTGATCGGGACAATGATATTACTGTTTTTTCCTAGAAGGGTAAAAAATTTCTCCAGCCAGGACTTCTCGTAACAAGTCTTGTAGCTGTCATCCATATAACCAAATTTTTCACCATCCTCAATAAATGCCATTATTTTTTGAGTAGAATCAACTGCAGCGTTTTGGAGGAATTTGATTGCTTCCTCCGGAGATGCTGTAGGAATGAGCCGGCTCAGTTTCTCTGAAAGAGGAAACAACGACAAGGTTTTACCCTGGTCCTCTGTAAGGTAAAGGTGATTGAGGGCTTCTCCTTTTAAACCGGCATGCCGGAAGTGACTCTCATCGAGAAAAGTATACTCTATACCGCTTGTGCTTAGAATGGAGGCCAGGCTGGGTTCCCAGACTTTTTGGGTCAACCAGCTGCCTCTCGGCCGTTTGCCGAAATGACCCCTAATAAATGTTGTAAGCTGCTCGATTTGCCCCATTCTGTCGGTGTTTGGTATGAGTGTAAGCACAGGTTCGTAAAATCCTCCGGTAAGAAACTCAACCTGCTTCCTCTTTACCATCTCTGCGAGAAGCATGATGAACTCCGGGTGCTTCCGCTCGATCCATTCAAGAAGATAACCTGAGTAGTGGAGCACAACTGGGATATGAGGGAAACGGTTCAAGACACTTATGAAAGGTTTGTATGCTTTTTGATATACTGATTCCAGCAGTTTTTTGTCATTACTGATGGGCAGGCTGTTATGCGTCCCGAATATCAGCCGGATCTGCTTCATTTGCCTTCTTCAATCGATTTATTTAATATTATGCAATGTGTAGGGCAGGCTTCCGCCGCCGTTTCCCTTTCGCCGGCTTCTCCGCCGTCAGAAGGATATTCTATTCGGGCCAGGAAATTTTCCACCTTAAATCCCCCCTCCGGTGATTTTTTTTCACATATCTTGCATCCGATACATCCCACCGAACAGTAATTTTTCACGGCACGCCCTTTATCGTTGGAGCTGCAGGCAACTAAATAATCAGCATCGAAGGGGACGAATTTCATAACTCCTGTGGGACATACCTCAATGCATTTACCGCAGGCAATGCACCTATCCTTCGTTACCCAGACTAAACCTTCCCCATCGTACTCAATAGCATCGACAGGGCATACCTTAATGCAGCTGCCCAATCCGAGACAGCCGTACGGACATTCCTTATCTCCCCCATATAGGGCAAAAAGAGCATTGCAGTCTTTTACCCCTATATAATCGTAGTGATGTTTTGTCAGCTGCCGGCTTCCCCGGCAGTGCACCTGCGCCACCTTTTTCACAGCGGAATAGGTAAGCTCGACACTCATTAATTCCGCCAGATGCATTGCCGTCTCCTCTCCGCCTGGAAGACAGAGGGTAAGGGGAACATCATCTTCTTCTGTTTTACCGTTCCGGGCGATCGCTTCGGCATAGGATGAACAACCCGCATATCCGCATGCACCGCAGTTCAAGCCGGGCAAGGCTTCTTCAAGACCGGCGACCAGTTTATCTTTTTTTACCGCCAACAGCCGGGAAGCCACGGCCAGGCCGGCGCCGAAGAGGATGCCCATACCGGAGACTGATAGAAAAGCATACAATATTCTGTATATATTCACATCGGTCTCCTCTAACCTATCAGGTTCTTCAACAGGGCTTTATCAAAAGCCATGAACGCCAATGCCATCAGTCCCGCTGTCACGAATGCAATTGCCGCTCCCCGGAAAGACTTAGGAATCCACTCTGTCTCAAATCTCTCCCTCAGAGTAGACATGAGCAGTATAGCCAGCAGAAATCCCACTCCTGCCGCAAAACCCGCCACAAAGCTCTCCAGTGCATTGTAGTCGTTGCGAACAGCTATGAGGGCGATCCCCAACACAGCGCAGTTAGTCGTAATCAGGGGTAAATAAATGCCGAGGGCTTTGTAAAGGGGCGGCGATATTTTCTGGATGACCATCTCAACAAGCTGGACCAATGCGGCTATAACCAGAATAAAGGTAATAGTCTGAAGAAATTTCAGGTTCAAGGGTATCAATATCAGATTGTAAACAGCCCAGGTTGTAAGAGAGGCCAGGGACATAACGAAAATCACGGCAAATCCCATACCCACAGCCGAATCGATCTTCTTAGACACCCCGATGAAGGGGCAGAGACCCAAAAACTGCGTCAGGATAAAATTTTCGATCAACACAAAGGTTATAATAATGCCGATGTATGTCATTCCGCTGCCTCCCGACGAAAATCTGCATTCCGCATCTCGCGCCAGTTGAAAAAGGCCTTCAAATATCCTATAACAAGCAGCGCCCCGCTGGCCAGGGCGAGTACTCTTGCCGGGTATAAGGAGAGGCCGGGAATTCTTATCACCCCGTCAAAACCCAGAGAATCGATAGGGAACAGTGTTATTGTGCCGGCGCCCAAAACCTCGCGAATGAGCGAAATCAGGAGCAGACCCATCGTGAAACCGACCCCCATACCCAGGGCATCCAGCACCGATTTTCCCAGTGTATTTTTATTGGCGAATGCCTCGGCTCTTCCCAGAATAATACAGTTTACGACAATCAGCTGCACAAATACTCCAAGGCTCTTGGAGAGGTCCGGCGCATAAGCCTGCATAAAAAGATCGACCATTGTTACAAAAGAAGCAATAATCACAATGTACGAAGGAATTCGAATACGTTCCGGAATGAAATCCTTTAAAAGGGAAACAAATATATTTGACCCAAGCAGCACGAATATTACCCCGGCGCCCATTCCCAGGGCATTAACCACCTGAGTTGAAACGGCAAGCGTCGGACAGAGCCCCAAAAGAACGATGAAAATGGGATTCTCTTTAAAAATTCCTTTTGTAAATTCCTTCACCAGCTGCTCAGCCTGCATTACTTGCCTCCCCATTTATTCCGAACATATTCGGCGCCCCTGGCCAGGGCCTTTGATACACCCAGAAAGGTAATAGTTGCGCCGGAGACGGTATCGGTGCTGCTGCCGGCGGCTTCTCCGGGGAAAAACCGGAAACGGGACTGTTTCCCGGATTCCATCGGTGGAGCGCCGGATCCGGCTGCCGGCGATCGGGCGGACTGGAGCATTTCTTTGGACGTGGGAACCGGTTCTTCCCTGCCGCCTTTTCCGCGGAATTTGTTCATATAAGCCGGTTCTTCAGCCTTCTTACCCAGGCCCGGAGTTTCCAGGTTGTCGAGAAGGCGTACGGCGATTATGGTTCCGTCTTTCTCATACGCCGCCAGAATCTTCATATCCCCGCCATACCCGATACCACACAGATTAAGAATAACCTTATCCAGATTTCCTTTTACAATCACCGGGTAATAGGCGACTACGGTGCTGCCGTCGACGGAGACTTTTTCTCCGGGCACACCGGAGGGAATCAGCTGTCCAAGGGCATCTTTCTCCTCCCTTTCCTTTCGGGCAATAATCACCGGCTCCGTCACTTCATTTAACAGGCCGAGACAAAGCGCTGCAACGGCACAGATCAGACAGAGCTTCAACCCAATTATAAGCAGCTCCCGGTGTTTCATTTTTTTTCTTCCTTGACAAGTCCGAACTTTGTCGGCTCAGTGATGCGGTCAATAAGAGGCACACCTATATTCATCAGTATAATCGCAAGAGATACCCCTTCAGGAAAACCGCCAAAGGTGCGTATGAGAAAGGTCAATAGTCCTGCGCCGGCGCCGAAAATCACCATACCCTTTGGCGTCAGAGGAGACGTTACCATGTCGGTCGCCATGTAGAGAGCACCGAGTATCAGTCCGCCGGAAAGAAGGTGAAACAGAACATCGCCATGGAACATACCTGCTCCGGACGGCAGTCCGCCGAACATCCAGATGAACAGCGAGAAGGAAGCAATATACGAAAGAGGAATCGGCACGGCAATTATTTTTTTCCAGATAAGATAGACTGCTCCTAAGATGAGAAGCAGCGCCGACACTTCCCCGATACAACCGGGTATATTGCCGATAAACAGATCCCGGTAGCTTCCGGAGTGCAGAAAATCTTCGGCGCCCATTCCCAGAGGCGTGGCGCCGCTCAGGGCATCCACGGCGCCCGAAGAAGCGGTGAAGGCGCTATAATCGGTAGCTCCGAGCAATTTTCCCAAAGCCGTATACCGCGGGGCTGACCACGATGTCATTTGGCCGGTCCACGAGAACAGAACGAAAACCCTTCCCGCCAGAGCAGGATTCATCCAGTTTCTGCCCAGACCTCCAAAGGTATGCTTCACCACGGCAATGGCAAAAATCGAAGCGACAACCGGTATAAAGCCGGGAATAGACGGGGGCATATTGAAACCAATCAGCAGACCGGTAAGAAAAGCGCTTCCGTCAAAGAGTGTAAACTTGCCCTGTAAGCGGGTAATGATAAATTCGGTAAGCATCGACGATGCTATCGAAATCAGCAGGACAAAGAGGGATGAAATCCCGTATATAAGCACACCCCATACTCCTGCAGGCACAAGGCAGGCTGACACACTCCACATGATACGCGCCGTTGGAAACGGCCTGTATAAATGGGGGGCGGCAGTTACAAGTAATTTTCCCTGTTCTTCCATCTATTTAACCTTCATCTTTCTGACATAGAATTTACCAAGCTTTATTCCCTGGACCAGGGGAATACGGGATGGGCAAACATAGGCACAGCAGCCGCATTCCTTACAATCCATAAGATTCTCATTGCTTGCCGCTTCGTACTCCATATGGTCTATGAGCTTATAAAGTTGAGTGGGATTGAGACCAAAGGGGCATACAGATATGCACTGCCCGCAGTGAATGCAGTTTGTCTCAGTCTGCCTTCCGGCAGCCTTCCTGTCCAACGCGACGACACCGGAAACCCCCTTTGTTACGGGCGCGTCCATGTCGTAAAATGCGAAACCCATCATCGGTCCGCCCGCTATAAGCTTCCAGGGGGAACCTGTCAATCCGCCGCAGTCTTCAATAAGATCCCCGATCCTCGTACCGATACGCGCCTTCAGATTGGCCGGTCTTTTTATCAGGGGGCCGGTTACGGTTACGCAGCGTTCGACAAGCGGTTTGTCATAAACCACTGCTTCGTATATGGCAAATACAGAGCTCACATTACTTACGACGGCGCCGATATCAATGGGCAATCCGCCGGAAGGCACCTCCCGGCCGATTATCGCTTTTAAAAGCTGTTTCTCGTCTCCCTGGGGATACTTCACTTTCAGCGGTTTGACTTGATAGGCAAGCTTTTCCCGTATTACGGCTTCTTCCATCATCTGAATGGCGTCAGGTTTGTTCTGCTCAATTCCTATATACACTTTTTCGGGATTAAGTATCTTTTCTACTATCTTAGTGCCTTCCAGAATTTCAACCGTTCTCTCCAGCATCAGCCTGTGATCTCCGGTAAGGAAAGGCTCGCATTCCACCCCGTTGACAACAAAGGACTCAACACTCAGTCCTTCGCGAATAAAATATTTCATATGTGTTGGAAAAGTGGCGCCTCCCAAACCGACAATACCCATATCCTGCACTTTCTTAAGGAGCTCCTCCCCGCTCAGGCTCGACCACTCTTGCTTTATCCGGCTCTTGCCCGACCTGTCGAACTCACCCTCTAATTCCGCAACAACGGCCTGGCACTTAATCCCGTTCGTCAGAAAAACCTCGCGTATATCCGTAACCTTTCCCGGTATGGGGCAGTGTACATTGGCGGAAAAAAAACCATCCGCTTTCCCTATGAGCATACCTTCGCGAACTGTATCGCCCACATTCACAACACATTGCGCCGCTTTTCCCATGTGCTGGTGCATGGGAATAACACACACCGAGGGAATAGGGGCGTTGCGAATAGCACGATGGCTGGTTAAATATTTTGAATCGTGGGGGTGCACCCCCCCGCCGAAAAAGGTATCAACCCTTCCGGTCTGCCTGGTCAAAAGGTCCCAAAAGCCCATCAGCAAGCACTCCTAAGGTAAAACACAGAGGTGTACACACACGCCGGCGATCTCAAGCAGCCTTGCGGTTCCTTCTGTCCACCTGAAATTTCCTGTGATAGCTTATCACAGGAACATAAAAAAAATCAAAGAAAAAAAGTATAAATCCACTAAAAAGAATGAGAATCAATCCTTTCCACCATACAAATTGTTTATGAAGAGATTTCCATGGATCAAGCTTCACGGAAACCGGTTTCCTCTGATCCAGGAGCATTCGCGGTATGCTTCCCTCTGCGGGAACTGCTAAAACCTCCTGGAGCCACGGCTCATCGTATTTAAATACCTGCCGGCTGGATTTGATGATTCTATTCTCAAATGCATCCTCTGTAAAGACCGACATCATAAGAACGCGATCCTGTTCGGGAAAAGCATATGTCTGCCCGTATACCAGGCCCTCCTGGTAGAAGATGTGGGCGACGTATGTAGCAATATTCGGCAGTTCGTCATTCCCGGTCTCTTGCCAGAGAGCTTCCAGGGTTTTCCTGTTGAAAACAGAAGAGCCATTCAAACCGGATGGCGCCGGGATCAGCAAACCGGATGGTGCGGCGCGTATCTGAGAAAGAAAAGGAGCGGCGATTATGGGAAAAATCAGGAGCCATACGAACAGCTTTCCTTTCTCATCCCGGCGCCTCCTTTTAGTTATAAGGACAGGCTCAAATACCGGATGGTGGTTCAACTGATAACAGCGGAAAACCCTCCAGAGACCGTAAATAACGAGTAAACAGATATCGGCAAGGAGAGGAAAAAAATGGGCTGCCAATTCCCTGAATGGATTATCCATGGGAATTCTGATTATCGATGAAAACAGCACGGCAGCGCCTATGTATAAAAGCTTTTCCTGAAGCTTTCGCATGGAGGGGTCTTTCCAGCCGAAGAGCAGATATTGGGCAAGATATTCCCTTCCGTCCTTGAAAATGAGGAACCATGCTGAAAATAACAGAATAAAGGAGACCAGATCGTGAAAGTCGCCGGTAATTATACGGAGAAGCCAGGGCAAGTAGGCTATAATAGTCCACAACCAGTGCGATTTTCCAAAACATAAAAACCACATCAAGAATATTACAGAGAGCAGCGTCATCATCACCTTGCCGAGGATATTCATATCAGCTAACTTCCATTCTCTCCCAAAGCCGGGATATTCCCGAAGTAATTTAAGAAAAAACGTTACCTCTGCAAGTCCGGAAGGCACAAAAACCCGTTTCCACCCGTCTCCTCCCTCGAAGTACCTGTCGAGAGCCAGAACATGGGGATCGAGGCGCGGATCCTGAGGATCAAACCCACTCGCAAGATCTTTAATGCCTGTTTCCTTTAAACCGTCGAAAGAGGAAATAAGAGTGGTTTCGGTCGTATCCGAGACGATCACCTTCCATCCGGCTTTCGCCAGTTTATCTCTGTAATTGCTGTCCGATTTTACCAGTACCGTGTAATATCCCCTCCATATCTGGCCGTCTGCCCTGTACGCGGGTATAATAAAAGGGCTGAGGAAGAAGAACATACCCAACAAAACGGCAAGAAACAGAGCCGCAAGTATAATGGGAAAATGCTTAATCATTCTTGTCCGCCTAAAGGGTACAGAAAGCTGCCGCAATAAAAAAGCCGAGAAGCAGGCCCATAGTGACCTCTGAAAGTTTATGACCGTGAATTTCCTTCACCTTTTTACTCTTGATGTCGAGTTTATCTGAGAGATCGCGGATCAGTTGATTCAGAACTACTGCTTGAGATCCGGCCGCCCTCCTCACACCGAGAGCATCTCTAATGATAATGAAGGCCACGAAAAGCGATAAAATGAACAGAGGTGAATTAATACCGAGTACAAACCCGATGGATGAAGCAAGAGCTGATACAACGGCGGAGTGACTGCTGGGCATTCCTCCGGTGGCCCAGAGAAAATGGAGAATAATAACCTTGGCGGAGTTCGGCCTGTTGCGGAAAATCTCGATAATTGATTTTAAAGTCTGAGCAATAAGCCAGCTGAAAATAGCAGAGAGGAAAATCGGACTCTGAAGCAGGCCGGTTAGAGCTTCGATAGAAACATGGTTCATGGAAAGACCATTTTTGCCCCAAGATTCCACCTTTGTCAAGGCGCCTTTACTTTCCGCCGGCAAGCCCGCGATACACGGGCATTTGCATTGACAGGATGGAAACCGGAAACTAAGCTTTAGTTTAGAGCATCGTACAACGGCGCTCTGTAAATTCCTCCCGGAGTATAATTTGGCAGATCGAGTTTTTGTAGTTCAAAAAGATGATCATGACAGACGGATAGACAGGATCATCCGAAGGGTTCTGCCCGAAACAAACCTTAGCCAAATATACCGTCTGATCCGGCAGGGAAAAGCGCGTCTAAACGGACGGAGAGTTAAGCCTTCGGTTCGGGTCAAAGAAGGAGACAGAATTACAATCATCGCAGCTGCGGAGCAGCCTCTGCCCGTTCCCGCTTCCGGGGTTTCCGGGGCGGCAGGCCGGAGCAACGGGATCAAGGACATCATCCTCTTTGAAAACAGAAACCTGCTCGTACTGAACAAACCCAGGGGGTTTCCGGTACACGGACGCGGATCTATCGACAGCATAGTTCAAAATTACCTGTCGGACGGGCTTCCTCCGTCTTTATCCTTCCGTCCCGGACCTGTTCACCGGCTGGACAGAAATACCACGGGAGTTCTCATGTTCTCCAAATCGCTCCTTGGCGCCCGCCGCCTTTCCCGAATATTGAGGGAAAGAAAGATCGACAAATACTACATAACAATTCTCAACGGGGAGTTCGGAGGAAAAGAAACCTGGCATGACAGGCTTACGCGGAATCACCACGAGCGTAAAACGTATGAAGATCCGGAACACGGCCGGCCTGCCGTGACGCATGTATTCCCCCTGATGGTGGAAAAAGGAATTTCCCTGATCTTGATCCACATCGAAACAGGCAGGACCCATCAAATAAGAGCCCAGGCCGCCCTCCATCATCACCCTCTTACCGGAGACAGCAAGTACCGGGGCTCTTCCCTCATTCCCTTCTACTTTCTGCATGCCGCCGCCGTCAGGATCACCGAGTCGGATTTCGACCTCGGCTTCCGGGCTGTGACAGCCCCCCTGCCGCTTGATTCGAGTACCGTGATTTCAACCCTGTTTGGAAGTGAAGCGTTAAAGCTGATTAAACAATCGGTCAAGGCTCACATTTCAATTTGAAAGTTTTTATCTCAAAAGGCGTGAAGCTCAGTGCTATCCGGCCCTCTGTCCCACGGACTTCTTCTGTGCTCACCTTCGTATCTCCTCTCTCCATGAGGTCCGTTTCAAATAGACTGAGTGCGGGATCAACCAGCTTGAGCAGGGCACAACCGGGGCAGCCTCGCGTCTCATAAGCTCTTATAACCAGACATTCTTCCTTCTCCGCCTTTTTCAATACTTCCAGAACGATACCTTTTCCCTCGAGTAAAAGGGGAAAGGAACGGTCACCTCTTTCCATTCCGTCCAACAGCTCCAACGGCTGATTCAGCTGAGCTGCTTCCGCCCATACATCGCTTGCCTCCAGGTTTTCCTGATGGGGAAGCAGGCTGTAGGTAAAGCTGTGATTTCCAATGTCGGCATCGGGATCCGGATTGGTGGGCGATCTGAGCAGGTTCAAATTAAGCTCACCGTCATGAACCTTATAACCGTACTTACAATCATTTAATAGAGCGACGCCGTAACCGGCTTCTGAGAGATCTGCGAAACGGTGCCCGCACACCTCGAAACGTGCCCGGTCCCAGAGGGTATTACGATGGGTGCTTCTCTCGAGAATACCGAATTGAGTGTCAAACCGCGCTACATGGGAAAAAACGTTTGCAAAAAATCCGACCCTGAGCATCTTATGCCTCTCCCGCCACTCTACGCGCGTGCAGAAGTCCAGCCGTTTGGAATTGTAGTTGAGGATTACCTTTTGCTCGATCTTAGATTGCCCGATGTCGAAATGCAGCACGAGATACTGCCTGACGGGTCCTTTGAAAGATTTCCAGGAGATCAGCTTCGCCTGTTCTATAAGCTGATTCTCATAGAAGATATCGATGTCCCAGGCATCAAACTTGGCAGGCCGGTCCTCGTAAAGGTTGAGCTGATTACCCGGACGGCTTACTGCCTCCTTTTCCGCCTTTTTGTCCCAGGCACGAATCAAGGCGCCGTCTTCGTTGAATTCATAGCGAAAAAGATCGTTCTCAAGAAAGAGGTCGTTCCCCTCCAATGCTCGTACGTCCTGCCTGCCGGATTGACGGTAAAGACTGCGGATGGATAGAGAAGCGACAGGAACATGAGCGAAGCATCCTTCCGACTCTTCCTGCATGAAAATATCGTTACCTTCCTCATCCACCGCATTGCACCCTGCCCACGAAAGGGGGAGCATTACAGGTTTGGAAAAGGGATAGGAAAGTGTATTTACCAGTGTGATGGAATCCTCTCGTGGTGCAAACAAACTTCCCGCCGCTCTCAGAATCAGACTGTCCAGGCTGGACTCCATTTCGGCGTAGTCCCTGAGACTATCCTCGTAAACCATATGGATACTCGAACCGGGAATGATATCGTGGAACTGGTTGATCAGTAGCTTTTTCCAAAGGCTGTCCAGTTCTTCCCCGGGATATTCCCCAAGCGGCAGACATGAGAACATGAACTCCGCCTGTCTCAGGCGGCCTTCAAGCCGCCGGTTCATCTTTTTATTCTTTGCCTGGGTGGTCAGCGTACCCCGGTGAAGCTCCAAATAGAGCTCCCCCACCCAGGTTTCGAGCTTATCCCTCTGTTTCTCCAGCCGGTCCAGCATTGCCTGGGCAGGTCCAAAACATACCCTGGGTGATCCCTCTAAATTTCTTTGCCGTAAACCCATCTCGATATACTCTTCCTTCGGCCCTCCCCCTCCGTCTCCGGCGCCGAAGAGGGTAAGGAACTCATCGAGAAATCCCTTTTCGGCGAAATTTTCCTGAGCGTAGACCAGCCCCCCGGGTCGAAGCTCGCTGTTATAAGTATCTTCCGGAGGGAAATGGGCTATAACCTCGCTTCCGTCGATACCCCGCCATACGAAGGTATGATGGGGAAATTTGTTGAACTGGCTCCAGGATATCTTCTGAGTGACAAGATAATCGATACCGGATTTCTTGAGAATCTGGGGCAGAGCGGCGGAGTACCCAAAGACATCGGGCAGCCAGAGGTTCTTCACATCCACGGAAAACTCGTCCAGAAAGAAGTTTTTCCCATGCAGAACCTGTCGCACAAGCGATTCACCGCTTATAAGGTTGTTATCCGCTTCCACCCACATTGCGCCCTGAATCTCCCACTGCCCGCCGGTCACCTTCTCTTTTATTTCCTTATAGAGATCGGGGTAGTGTTCCTTGACAAATAAGTAGTGCTGTGCCTGGGAAGCGCCAAAAACAAAGCCGGGATACTTTTCCATGATACGAATTTGGGTGGAAAATGTACGGGCACATTTACGAATAGTTTCCCTGACAGGCCAGAGCCATCCTGTATCGATATGGGCATGCCCGACAACAAGGGTTTGTAAATCAGAGGCGTAAGCCGGCCTCTCCATCTCTCCGGCCAGACGCCTGCGGCAGTCTTTAACCCCTGCTTCGCCTGGATGAAAAATATCGATTGCCGAGTTCAAGGCTCGTATAATGCGGGAACGCCTGACCGATTTGTCCGGAAGAGAAAGCATCAGCTCGCTCAAAACCCGAAAGTCAAGCATAAGATGCCGGATATCGTCACGGAAAACGGCGATGGAAGCCTCTTTGACATAAGCATCGAACCGGCCATGTCGATCGGGATCATTCCTCTCAGGATCATCTACTGTATCCACTCCGAATAAACCGTTCGCCGCTGCTTCAATCCAGAGCTCGACTGTCTCTCCCCCCTTGCATCTCTCAAAGAGGTCAAACCTTTCCCGGACAAAACCGGACATAAACACCGAACTTCCGGTAAGCCCTTGCAGAGGCACGCCTCCGGCGGAAAAGACGCAGGCTTCGCCGGTAAAATTCAATGCTGCAACGACATGCCTGCCCCGCCATTCTCCGGGAATACCGGCCTTTAAATGAAACCAGGCCGATGCCCAGGTTCTGCCCCAGAGGTCTCCAATACGAATGGGCTTATAGCCGCCTCCGAGACGCTTTTCAAAAGAGACCGGTTCCTCAGAAACACGGTATTCCATAGAGAGAGGAATTTTTTCCTCATAGAGAAGATTTTTCAACCGTCCGATAAACTGCAGGACCCTGCTCTCGTAGAGAGATCTTTCCGGTTTCAACACAATGTTACTCCTGATTAGTGCACCATATTTAAACAGAATTGTCTGCTTGTCAAGAATGGCGGATGCGCTTACCGGGATCGCACCCCAAAGGCTGCTCCCTTACCGGCCGGGGTATTGGTATCTATTTAAAAGCATGCTATCCTTGACATTAAAATCCTTATAATAGAGGCAGGCAGACATGGCAATCTATCTTGATAAAAAATGGACAAAGAGTGAACTACTCTCGTATTTAGGTGATATAAACCAGGCAGCGGGCGCCAGGCTCTCCGTACTCGAAGGCGGAAAGGCAGACGGGGTTCGTGCCGTGGAAGTTTATACCGGGAGCGGGCTGCGTTTTACAGTCCTTCCCGGAAGAGGAATGGACATTCCCCATGCTTCCTACAGGGAGAAGCCCCTATCCTTCTTTTCAGCCACAGGCATAACATCGCCGTCATACTACGAAGAACCCGGCCTCAGGTGGCTGAGGAGTTTTTTCGCGGGGCTGCTGACAACCTGCGGCATTACTTACTCGGGCGCCGCCGGACCGGACGGCGACGAGGAACTGGGTCTGCACGGCAGGATCTCCAACGCGGCGGCAGAGGATATATCCATCGAACAGGAATGGGACGGTGATGAATTCATCATCTCCCTGAAGGGAAAGATGAGAGAAGCCTCGGTCATGGGGGAAAACATGAGCCTGACCCGGACAATAACAACCCGCCTTGGTGAGAAAGGTTTCCATATTCAAGACCTGGTGGAAAACCGCGGTTTCGAACCACAGCCTCTCATGATGCTTTATCACTTCAACTTCGGCTTCCCTCTCCTGAGTCCAGGCTCGAGAGTAGTTGGTCCCATCACAGCGACCGAGGCTCGAGACGATGAAGCGGAAAAAAACAGGGGAGTGGAAGAGGCCCTCTCCTTTCCGCCGCCCGAAACCGGTTACAAAGAAAAAGTATATTTTCACACCCTGTCCGGAGAAGATCAGTCTTTTATAGGGCTGGTCAATCCCGACACCGGCGGGGAGCAGCCCCTGGGAATTGCCATACGCTTTAATAAAAAGGAGCTTCCCTGGTTGACCGAATGGAAAATGCCCTGCCGGGGATTTTATGTATTGGGATTGGAGCCGGGTACCGCCATTCCAATGGGGCGGGGTTACCTGAGAGATAAGGGCGAGCTTCTCTTTCTGGAGGGACAGGGATCCTATCCGATCAGCATCGGGATCCAGATTCTCGATACCATGGAAGAGATCGAAGAACTGGAACGGGAAGCGGAAACATTGAAGGAAGGGACGGGATGAGCGGTAAAATGAAAAAACCGGATGCCGGGATTCAATCATCAAAAAAGAGCCTTCTATACCACCGCAGCCCCACCCCCGGGAAAATCACAATAGTGCCTTCCAAACCATGCGAAACCCAGGAGGATCTCTCCCTCGCTTATTCCCCGGGAGTTGCAGCTCCATGTATAGAAATTGAATCCAATCCACAGGATGTGTATGAGTATACTTCCAAGGGAAATCTGGTGGCTGTTATCAGCGACGGCACCGCTGTTCTTGGACTGGGTAATATCGGGCCGGAGGCGGCCGTACCTGTGATGGAAGGAAAAGCGGTGCTTTTCAAGCGCTTTGCAGGCATAGACGCGATTCCACTATGCATTTCCGATGTTTTTCTCGACGACGGCCGCACAGATCCGGACAGATTTATTGAGACAGTGCTGCGGTTGGCGCCTTCTTTCGGTGGTATCAATCTTGAGGATATCGCCGCTCCCGCCTGTTTCGACATTGAAGAGCAGTTAAAGCAGAAAATGAGTATTCCGGTTTTCCACGATGATCAGCACGGCACAGCGATTATCTGCCTGGCCGGTATATTAAACAGCCTGTCGCTGATAGGGAAGAAAATCAAGGATATCCGGATAGTGGTAAACGGCGCAGGCGCGGCAGGAATTACGTGTGCCAGGATGTGCCTCGAGGCAGGCGCCGAGAGGGAGAACATAATCCTCTGCGATTCCAAAGGCGTTATCCACAGCGAAAGAGAGGCGGGAATGTCCAGACAAAAAAGGGAGTTTGCCCTGTCTACCGATCTTCGTTGCCTGAAGGATGCCATACAAGGCGCTGATGTTTTCCTCGGTTTATCGTGCGGTAACTGTGTCGACCGAAAGATGGTCAGCAGCATGGGTCACGATCCCATTGTCTTTGCCATGGCGAATCCGGTGCCGGAAATCTTCCCGGAGGAAGCGCTGGCTGCAGGCGCTGCTGTGGTGGGGACGGGAAGATCCGATTATCCCAACCAGGTAAATAATGTGTTGGGTTTTCCCGGCATATTCCGTGGAGCCCTGGATGTCCGCGCCAGGAACATAAATGAAGAGATGAAGATGGCAGCCGCCCGGGGGTTAATGGAGCTTGCCGGAGAAGAGATACCCTCCGAAGTCAAGGAATATCTGGCTGCCGTATATCCATCGGATTTTCAGGAGGGGATTTTTGAGGGTAAAAATCCCTTGAAGCGAAGTTATGTCATTCCCAAACCTTTTGATCCCAGGGTGGTTCCCCGGGTTGCGAGAAAGGTGGCTGAAGCCGCCATGAAAAGCAGCGCCGCTTCCCTGAAAATCGAGGATCTGGACACGTATGAAAGTTCCGTCTCCTACATTATGAGCCCCCAATGAAACAAGAAAATATCCGCAATTTTTGCATAATAGCCCACATCGACCACGGTAAGTCTACACTCGCCGACCGCTTCATTCAGAAAGCCATGATAGTCGAGGAGCGGGAGTTTAAAGACCAGATTCTGGATGACATGGAAATAGAGAGGGAAAGAGGCATAACCATCAAGTCGCAGGCTGTATCTCTGCCTTACACCAGCACATCGGGACGTGATTATCTACTCAACCTGGTTGACACACCGGGACATGTGGATTTCAGCTACGAGGTATCCCGGGCAATATCCTCCTGCGAAGGGGCTCTCCTCCTTATCGATGCAGCCCAGGGAGTGGAGGCTCAGACTCTATCCAATATGTATATGGCCATGGAGCACAACCTGGAGATTATTCCCGTTATAAATAAAGTGGATCTTCCCAGCGCGGACATTCCGGGTGTCAAAAAGCAGATCGAGCATGATCTGGGCCTGGACCCGGAAACGGCACTGCTCATTTCGGCAAAAACAGGTCAGGGGATCGACGATCTGCTGGAAACCCTGGTGCAGCGTATTCCTCCACCGAGCGGTAGTGCCGAGAGCAGCCTGAGGGCACTCATTTTCGACAGCCACTACGATCCCTACCTGGGTGTATTCGTCCATCTCCGTGTATTCGATGGATCTATCCACCCGGGTGAGCAGATTCGTCTGTGGTCCAACGGCGCCGATTACAAGGTAGAGGAAATCGGCACCTTCCGCATTAAGCTTCAGAAAAAAGATTCTCTTCAGGCAGGTGAAGTGGGGTATATGATAGGCGGGATAAAAAATATTTCAGACATCAGAGTGGGAGACACAGTAACCGATCATGCTAACCCTTGCGAAAAGGCTCTCCCCGGCTTCAAGGGAGTGAAGCCGGTGGTCTTTTCCTCCATCTATCCTGTAGATACCGACGATTACAACGAGCTTGCGGCGTCGATAGCCAGGTTAAAGCTCAACGATGCCTCCCTGATTTACGAAAAAGACGCTTCCGCTGCACTGGGCTTTGGCTTTCGCTGCGGCTTTTTGGGGCTCCTTCACCTGGAAATCGTGCAGGAGAGGCTGGAAAGGGAATTCAATCTCTCTATTATTTTTACGGCGCCTTCCGTCCGTTATCGAATATTCCTGTTCGATAACAGCATTAGTTATATTGATAACCCGACTGAGTTTCCCGATCCCACCAATATTAAAAAAACAGAGGAACCCTATATCAAGGCTTCCATCATCACTCCCTCGGACTATTTGGGCAGCATATTCAACCTCTGTCTGGAAAAGCGCGGCGTTCAGCAAAGCATGAACTACTTAGACGAGAAACGGGTTGAGATCATCTATGATATGCCGTTGGGAGAGATAGTTTTTGACTTCTACGATCGGCTGAAATCCGTAAGTCGTGGTTATGCTTCATTTGATTATGAGATGGGAGATTACCAGGTCACCGATCTCGTAAAATTTGATATTCTCATAAACGGGAAACCCGTGGACGCCCTCTCACAGCTCGTTTACAAAACCAACGCCTATGCAAGAGCCCGGCACGTCTGTGAAAAGCTAAAAGAGGAAATTCCCAGGCAGCAGTTTAAGATTCCGATCCAGGGGGCCATAGGAGGCACGATCATTGCCAGAGAAACGGTCTCCTCCTTGAGAAAAGACGTGACGGCCAAATGCTACGGAGGTGATATTACCCGGAAAAAGAAGCTGCTGGAAAAGCAAAAAGCCGGGAAAAAGAGGATGAAAAGCGTCGGTAATGTCCAGCTTCCACAGTCAGCCTTTCTCTCTGTGCTTAAAAGTTCGAACAAATAGCTCAAAAGTTAGGGAAGCCTTTCCCAGAAGCGACGAAAGAAGCAGGCGGATTCATATACCCGGGCGAAAAAATTCCTATCCGCTTCAGCCAAAGGCGGTGTATCGGGAAAGAAAAAGTATAGATAATCCAGCTTTTGAAGCGTTGTTTCCTGCTCCTTCGACAGGAGAATCCGCCGGATCCCGGTTTTCCTGTTCCTGATTATACTCTTAAGAATAATCATTCCCTGGCCGAGAAGCTCAGTTTCACCCCGAATAAAATCCTTCAAACTTCCCGCTCTTCCCCGCACACTCTTTGAAATACCTTTTTCCGTCCACTTCCACTTTCTCCCGCTGCGTGGAGAAGGCGGCAACAGTTCACGAAGCGTATCCTGGTCATCGATAGGTTCCGCCTTCGAGATTAGCCCTTCACAGCCGAGATCGTAAACGCGGCTTTCATTTTCCAGCAGCTCGTTCGCCTTTATTGCGTAAGAGTGAAGAACCAGGTCGGACAGTACCTTCTGCCCCTTCCTCCCCTTCAACCGCAGCAGGGGCCTCTTCAATATGGTCTCGAAACCGAGTTGTCCTGCGGGATACAATCTTGAAGCTTCTCTTAGCATCAATTGATGAAAAGGCGCCTCCTTTGAATGGGTCTGGTTCCTGATATAGCTAAAATCCAAACCGGCCATGATAACCGCTCCTGAGGTAATCTTCAGAGAGATATAGAGAGCGGTTACACCAACGGATCCCAGGGCCGGTACGCTCAAAGGCAGGAGATTCTCTTTGTCCATTCGCCTCAACAAGGTCAGAGGAAAGAAGCGTGAAGAAAAGAAGCAGGCTCTTCCTGTAAAAAGCCGAACTATTGTCGGGCAGGAGGTGATATCGCAAAGCAGGGGGATGCCTTCCAATTCCTGTCCTATGAAATCCTGCAGGTTGGCGACTTGAGATTCCAATGCAAGAACGAGATCGGGCTTGATCCCCCCTTTGCTTAACACGGGAAGGGATGTGTCCACAGCCAGTATGAGCATCCTGTCCTGCATCTCACGAATTACGGACAGGCTGCTCTCCAGGGAAGGGCCGGCGCCCAGAACACAAACGGGAAGATCCGTGGTAAGCGCTGTCAGATTCTGAGAACGGGCTAAAGGCGCCAAGTTGCGAAGAATGTTCTTGACCCAGAGCCGGCCCATATGAACCAGGGTGATTTTATTTTTCCAATAATCCTGTATCTCCTGCTCCAACCGCAGGCCTATTTCATCGTATTTATCCCGGTAAAGATGATAGGCGGTACAGAGGTGAATCTGCTTTACCCTTCTGAATTTACCTATCCCCGCCTTATCACGAAGATACCGGACAACCGCTGCAGGGTCATCCGCCCGGACAATAAGCAGCCGGGGGGATTCGGGCAGGATTACCTTATCCTGATCCAGGACGAAACGCATTAACGTCTGGTCCACCTCCACACAAAGGACATGGCAAGATTCAGGCATACGTTCCAGGATCTCTTCCAATCCATAACCCAACCCAAGAGAAGGAATATACACCAGGGAATCGGAGGCAATAGCCAGTTGACCGATTCTTTTTTTAACGGAAGCAAGGGGATTAAGACTGGAATAGAAAGAACGGCCGAGGTAGGTTACATTGAATCCTTTGCCCGTATTCACGAGCAGAGGTTCAGAGGAATCCATTATTATTGTTGTACGACATAGGTGAAAAAAGCTTCCTGAAAGTTGTCTTCCAATTTATCATAATCAATCAGAATCTCTCCAAGGTCCCGATTGAGACTGGTAAAGCCCAAATATTCCGTGGAATTCAAAAGCATCTCAAGATCCTCTTCTGATGTCTGCCTTTCATCCAACAGGGTAACTACCAGAATATTATCTCCCAGGACGATCGGGTCTGATATTTCGCCATCTTTCAGAGAAAAGATCTTCAGGAAAAAGTCCTCATCCTGAGAGGCTGAAACCAGTATTGAAGACTCCGTCCCGACTGTCTGAACAGGTTTCTCGCTGAAGACCGTGTCAAAATTAATCGGAAAGTATTCTGTCTCTACCGGAGGAAACGGGCCTTTGACCAGGCTGGCCTGGTTGAATCCGATTTTTTCAGCGTTTTCCTTGAAGTCCTCTGCTTCTTCCACGAAATAGGTGTCAATAACCCCCCTTTCACTGGTCACTACATAATTCCGAACCGTATCCAGGACGTCCGGATCTTCAAAATCCGGCGTAACCACGTTGGAATCGCAGCGAAAAAACACCCAGTTTCTCCCGGAGGGAATGAGCTCGCTGATTTCATCCTGCTTCATGCTGAATATTTCATCAATAGTATTATCGTCATCAAAAAGAGCTTGAAAATAGTGGTAATACTGCCAACCCATATCACCGCCCTTGTCGCTGAAAGGACCCTTCGAAAAGGAACGGGCCAGGTCCTCGAATGTGCTCTGACCGGTCAGAATCATCTCCCTTACCTTCTCAGCCTCACTTTTTCCCGATGTAATAAGTATCCGGCTGAGCTTGACCTTCTGGAATTTCACTTTGTTCGCCAGGCCATACGAAAGCACCTTTTCGTCAGGAAAATCAGTGTAGTTGTAAGCGACAATTGAAAAACGCCGTTCTTTCTGCATCATCTTCCGAATGGCTTCCTTCTCTTTCGTGCTCTGTCTCCTTAAAGAGAACAGATCCTGATAGTAGATCTGCTCAGTGAGCAATTCTTTTCTGAGACGGCTGACAGTGTTCCGCTCGATCTGGGGTGTAGCTTCATACTTGTTTATGCTGAATTCACCGTTGACCATATAGGGACCGTACTCCAGCAGGCTATCCTCCACGCTGTCGCCGGACACCCAGACCCCGCTTTTCTCGGCTTCCGCCATAATGGCCATATGCAGGACAGTCTGATTGAAAGCATAACGCCATGCCTGCCAGAGCTTACTTTCAAGGGAACCTTCCTGGCCGTATTGGCTAATCCTCTCAGCCTCTGCCTTATACTGGGTGTAAAAATAATTACCGTACACGGCCGCTATTTCCTGCCCATCGTAGGAACCGAAGACATACGTCCTTTTTGGCGCCATTCTGCTTAACATTGGGGCGCCGACAAAGGCGACGACAATCAAGACAAGGACAACTACGCTGCCCCAGTACAGCATTTTATTCTTTCTACCTTTGTCTTTTTCTTTATCTGTTTTCGGTGTTTTTTTTCCGGCGAGCCGCCTGATATTTCTCGGGGGCATTCCAATTCCTTATAAGTTATTTCAGTCGGGGCTCAACTTAACACCATACCACTATATTGTCAAACCTTGCTCATTAATTTCATTATGCTGCCGTCTTGACATTGTTTCACCAGGGGGTTATATTTTTCATCATTCAGGGGGCGTAGCGAAGCTTGGTTATCGCGCCGGCCTGTCAAGCCGGAGATCGCGGGTTCAATCCCCGTCGCTCCCGATTATCCCCCTTCCGGGGGATTTTTTTCGGGCTGTGGCGCAGTGGCTAGCGCGCTCGGTTCGGGGCCGAGAAGCCGGCGGTTCGAATCCGCCCAGCCCGAAAATTATTTTTGTCAGATAACGAATTATAAGCCACTCCAAGAAAGGTGCAACTTTTTTAATCAATATCATGAAGCACCATCTGTTTGACAGGCGAATGTACGCGCAAAAAACAAAATCTGATATGCACGATATTGGAAAGACTGGAAAAGAAAGCGAAGATCCATAAATCAACGTCTGAAGGAGTTCTAACGACTCGGATGAGTAGCTCTCCTGCAGTGAGCGAGAGAGCTTCAGGTCCAGCATGATGTTGGAAGGATAGATTATTTGCTAAGAAGGATTTCGTCATTGGGAATTTCAGTTGGAGCACACACCTCTAAAACAGCGCGTTTCTCAATATTGTTTTTCGGAAGTTTATCTGCGCTCTGTTTAAATAAGCGAATGATATTAATAAGGTACTCGTTATAAAAATCCTTAACACCTTTAAATATCTCATCGTCCCTATGTGCCAAATTTGCTAAATGATCCAAATGCTTTTTAATCCCAAAAGCATGAAACTTGACACACTCAACTGACGTCATGTTCTCATGGAAACTGATAGACATGTTTAAGCCCAAAGCTTGAGCGTAGGCAACAAGGTCGCTGACCTTTATAGAATCCACTCCGGCATTTTCCAGTTTCGACACTCTGCTCTGTGTGCAGTTCAGTCTTGATGCAATTTCTGATTGAGTTACACCTTTAGAACACCGCATCACGAAGAGTGTCTTGGATAAGGTTTTATCTGAAATCTGGCGATCAAACTCTTCCTGGAATTCCTTGTCATCTGTAAGCTGTTTGACCACTTCCGAAACTGACTTGTATCGCGTTCCCATCTCTACAACTCCTTCTGCAAAGAACTTATAAAATGTCGGCAATCCTCAATGTCTCTCTTTTGCGAATTTTTATCTCCGATTGTTATGAGATATAGTGTGTTGGCAATCTCAAAAGCATAGACATAGAGTCTCATCTGCCTGGGACTACCCCTTGTCCCCTTTTGGTCTATCGAAATAACGCCCTGAGGCTCCCTGTGTATGAAGCCTGCTTGGATAAGTGTCGGTTTCACACCCGCGTTGAGTGTACGCACATACGTATCGAGATTGTTCATCACAGCAGCAGTTTCGTTTGGATGTTTCTTCTGGTAACGTCTGAATCTGCTGGCGAAGAACGAAGACTCTTCCAGTACCCATCCATTCAAATTATATTCCTTCATGGAATATTATGCAATCTTTTTTATAATAAATTGATTTTATTATTACATTATTCATTACATATATC
>CBDUZM010000004.1:0-24359 GCA_965371685.1 uncultured Spirochaetaceae bacterium
CGGCTACCGAAATGTCCGTATTGTAAAAGATCTGGCTAATCTGGATCGAGTCATCTGCGGGAGTGTCCCTTAGATGGAAGACTTGGAAGACAGGATCGAACGATTTTCAAATCTCCTCTCTAACTATACCCGAGAAGAAAGAGATACTATCCTCTCCGCAGCACGGTGGGGCGCGAATCTGCACCGAAATCAAAAGCGGGCGAGCGGTGAACCTTATTTCATCCATCCAATGGCCGTAGCGGAGATCCTTATTCACCTTCGTCTCGATTCCCAGGCTGTTATAGCAGCGCTGCTGCACGATGTGCTGGAAGACACAGAGGTCCGCCGCGAGGAGCTGGGTCAAAGGTTCGGAAGGGAAGTGGAATCACTCGTAAACGGTGTTACAAAGATTTCCGTCTTCCGGGCCGCCGGCAAAGTCATGCAGGGCGCAGAGACGATCCGTAAAATGCTATTCGCCATGGTAAAGGATATTCGGGTAATTCTTATAAAGCTGGCGGATAAACTCCACAACATGCAGACCCTGGAGTATCTGGACAGATCCAGGGGTCGAAAGATAGCGGCTGAGTGTCTCGACATCTATGCCCCCCTGGCCGGACGGTTGGGAATTTCATGGGTGAAAGATGAACTCGAAGATCTTGCGTTGAAATGCCTCCATCCCGATACCTACCTTCAGATAAATCGATACATATCCGAACGGAGGGACGTTCGGGCCTCCCATCTCGATAGTGTTAAGATGGAAATTTCCCGGGCGGCGGCCCTGGAAGGTGTGGATGTGGATATCAAAACACGGGCGAAGCGCTTTTATTCGATTTATCAAAAGATGAAAAATCAGGCCAAGGGGATGGACGAAATCTACGATTTACTGGGCATCAGGATCCTCTGTGATACCACGGTGGAGTGTTACACCCTGCTCGGGCTTGTTCACAGACTGTGGAAACCCCTGGCAGGCAGATTCAAGGATTATATCGCCATGCCCAAGGCAAATCGTTATCAGAGTCTCCATACCACCGTAATGGGGCAGGACGGAAAACTTATAGAGATTCAAATCCGAACCCGCGAGATGAATCAAACGGCGGAGTACGGCGTTGCTGCTCACTGGCTCTACAAGCACAGGGGGGTGACGGCGAGACTGGACGAGCTTACTATTATCAATAAGCTGCGTTCCTGGAACAACGGAATTCTTTCTTCGGCTGACTTTCTCGATGAAATTAAAAACGAGCTTTTGAAAGATTCTATATACGTTTTCACTCCAAAGGGAGATGTTATCGAGCTTCCAACCGGCGCCACGCCAATAGATTTTGCCTACTATATTCATACGGAAGTAGGCAACCGCTGCCAGGGCGCTAAGGTGGACGGGAAAATATATTCTTTTAAAAAACCGTTAAAAAATACCCAGGTAGTGGAAATCCTCACCTCGTCCAGGGCGAGGCCGCATCTCAACTGGCTCCGCCTTGCCCGAACCCACAGGGCGAGATCGAAGATCCGGCAGTGGCTGAACAGACACGATGAGAGTCTCATTATTGATCGCAACATAGTGGTCAGGAAAGGGGAGGGGGAGTTCCCCGCCGCCCGGATGAGGAAGCCGAAGAAAAAAAGCGGCAGCATGCAGGTTCTGGATCAATCCAGGATTGGAATACGTATTGGAAAAGAGAGAGATATCATGATTCGGATGGCCCGCTGCTGTAATCCTGCTATCGGCGACAGGATCGTGGGTTATGTATCGAGGGGGAGAGGAATCATCGTCCATCGGGAGGACTGCAGCAGCCTGGCGTATATTAATGATTTCGAGGAAAGACATATCGAAGTGGAGTGGGAGACTATATCTCCGAAAACCCTTTGCCGCTTCAGGATTACCGCGAGGGAAGCGGCCGATGTGTTTTCTGATATTGAAGGGGCGATAAAAAAGTACCAGGGGCACCTGGTTGCCGGTAAACTGCATCCAAACCAGAAGGGAACTCTGACCGGTTACTTTACAATTGAAATCGATCGTGAGGAGCAGTTCAACAAGGTTATTAAGAACCTGCGGACCGTACCTTCCATCATTAACATCCAGCCCGCTCGAAACGCTTCATAGTTTTCTAATGCTGTGCCCTGGTATCTCTTCCAGCACATTGGGGGGAAAGTGGGGAATGCGATTGGGACAGGAGTTGTCCGTGCCGATGAAATAGGAAAAAAGCTCCTCCACCCCGCTGTGTTTTTCAGCATTCAATTGCTTATAACTGCCGAAAGGCGCGGCTTTTAAATATGAGTGGTTTTTATGTTTCTCAACAGTGAAAGCGCACATACCTATAGAAGGCTCTCGATAGGGGGGGAAACCGAGAAGGATCCCCTTGCCTTTTTTCTGAATGAAGAAGAGGCTGCCTGCCAGAATTCGGACCATAGGCGCCGGCCTGAAAACCAGCTTGAAACGGGAACCGTCTTTAGAGAGGCTCCAAACGGTTAAGAACTCGTTTTTTTCCAGTCGGGCCAGGTAATGCTCAACGGGCGCCGCCGCAGAGAGGCTTTTTTTCGGAAACATAACGGGATACCTTGCGCGAATCGAAACCAGAAGAAAGGGGAAATCATCCACTAAAATATACTCGGTCAGAAGCGATGGAGATATATCCGTGTTCAAGCCTTCAACGGTTTCGATGCTTCTCAAACCCCGGCTGTGCCCGCCTTCGATCGAGAAGGAGCTGATCGGAGAAAAGAGGTAATCCCGTCCTCCTGCACGCAGATAAGATTGGGATAGCTCAAAGGGAGTGATTCTGCTTCCGTTCTCCTCTATACCCAACAGGCGGCCGGAGGCGAAGTGGGCTGTGAAGAGACTGCCTGAGAGCATTGCGTTTCCCTGCATTGCAGCGTTGTTCTGGCGATCAGGTTTTGGAAAAACAGGCGGTTTCGAGCTCTCCTCTTTGGATATAACTTTCAATTTTGCAGGGGCCATCCTCTTCAGCAATGCCCGGTAATATCCCGCTGTATTTACCCATTGATTCCTCAGGGAAGATGCGCTGAGCATCATGGACCTGGTTGCAGGATTATCCATAAGGTCATAGTTGTATTCATCGTCTTCAGGCCGGATTACAGTATTATCATCCGGCGTGAAGATATCCCGGTCAAAGGAGGCTATACCGGTGAGAAGATGGTGGAATGTAAGGTTGTAAGTGCGGGAAAGCCCATCGAGGAACCGCCTGATTATATCGGCTTCTGAAGTGATGCTTTTGGGAGGGTAAGAGGACAGGTCGAGCAATAGAAACAACCGAACCGATTCCTGTTTTTTGAAAACCCTCGATAAAGCTCCTGTATCGAGCTCATCAAAGATGGAATGACGGAGCAGTGAGTACAGCTCCATCGGGCCGTCTTTGGTTTCTATCTGTGATCGAAACGTATGAAAGGCGTCTATATCCCTAATTATTCCAAGTCTGGTAAAGCCGGCGCGCAGATACACAGTCAATGCCTCTTCCCGGTAGAGGTCAGGGACAATAGGCAGCATAAAAGAAGGGCTTACGTCAAAGACATCCTGTATGCCGGAGCGCCACGGATTTTGCAGGCACCAGTGAACCTCACGCTTCAATTCCTTGATTTCGAGGATCGGATGCAGCGCCCCTGTGTACCCCATTGGAAGAATATGATCTTCCTGGTTATGGAGGCGGATTTTAATTTCATCGATCAATTCGGAAAAGACGGCCGTTCTTTTCTCCAGCAAGGGTTGACAGGGAAAATTCCAGTGGATAGGAAGAGTCGATCCGGAGCTGTAGCTGTGTAAAGTATGAAGCAGGGATATAGCCCTTCGGCAGTTGGGGTTGTTGAAATGTTCCGCCCAGCGAATACCTATGTATAGTTTTAACTCTCTTAAACTCACCGAGTTCTTTTTACCAGATATGGGGAGAAAGTCAAGGGTAAAAAAAAAATCAAATTTAGGTTGATGAATCGGGAAAGAATTAGTATCTTTTCAAAAGAACGGTGTCTCCGTTCAGCCAATTTAACAGTACGCGCTATTGAAACTAAAATTTAGTTAAGGAAGGATAAACTATGGCAAAACAGTTAAAATTTGATGAATCAGCCAGAAAAGCATTGCTGGTTGGTGTCGAAAAGATGTCCAATGCGGTTAAGATTACTCTCGGCCCGAAAGGCCGCAACGTCGTGCTGGACAAAAAATTTGGAGCACCCACTGTAACGAATGACGGTGTTACCATTGCGAAGGAAATTGAGCTGGAGGAACCCTTTGAGAATATGGGGGCTCAATTGCTTAAAGAGGTTGCGACTAAAACCAACGACATAGCAGGCGACGGTACCACAACTGCTACGATACTGGCATTCTCCATTATTAAAGAGGGTCTGAAAAATGTTGCCGCAGGAATCAGTCCCATGGCCATGAAGAGGGGAATTACCAAGGCGGTGGAAGTTGCAGTCAAAGATATCAAGGGTAATTCCAAGGACATAAAGGACAAGGATGAGATTGCTCACGTGGCTGCCATTTCGGCGAACAACGATATGGAAATCGGCAACCTGATTGCTGATTCCATGGAAAAGGTCGGCAAGGACGGCGTAATAACCGTCGAGGAATCCAAGTCCATGGAAACCAATCTGGAGGTAGTAGAGGGAATGCAGTTCGACAGAGGCTATCTTTCACCCTATTTTGTTACCAACAGGGAGAACATGACAGCTGTTCTGGAGAATCCTTACATCCTGATTTTTGATAAGAAGATATCCGGTATGAAGGATCTTCTTCCGGTGCTTGAAAAAATCGCTCAGTCGGGAAAACCCCTGTTGATTATTGCCGAGGACATTGAAGGTGAAGCCCTGGCAACTCTTGTGGTCAATAACCTGCGGGGAACACTGACTGTATGCGCGGTGAAAGCTCCGGGTTTCGGCGACAGACGGAAGGCGATGCTGGAAGACATCTCAATTCTCACAGGCGGGCAGGCTATCTCCGAAGAGTTGGGCCTCAAGCTGGAAAACACCGAAATTAATCAGCTCGGTCAGGCAAAGACGATCAAGATTGAAAAGGAAAATACAACTATTATCGAAGGGGCCGGTAAACAGAAGGACATAAAAGACCGGATAGCCCAGATAAAGGCCCAGATCGATGAGACCACTTCGGATTACGACAAGGAAAAACTTCAGGAGAGACTCGCAAAACTTGCCGGAGGCGTGGCTGTTATCAACGTAGGCGCGGCTACCGAGGTCGAGCTCAAGGAAAAGAAACACAGGATGGAAGATGCGCTTTCCGCTACACGAGCCGCCATTGAAGAAGGCATTGTCCCGGGCGGCGGCGTGGTTCTCATTCAGGCTGTAAAGAGTCTTGAAAAGGCCCTCGCGGGAGATGCGGGCATGACTACTGAAGAGAGGGTGGGTTTTCAAATCGTCAGGAGAGCGCTGGAAGAGCCGATCCGCCAGATCGCGGAAAATGCCGGCCTCGACGGAGTTATTATTGCAGAAAAAGCGAAGAACGAGAAGAAGGGTATTGGTTTCAACGCAGAAACCATGAAATGGGCCGATATGGTGAAAGAAGGAATTATCGATCCCGTCAAGGTAACCAGGTCTGCTCTTCAGAACGCGGCCTCTATCGCAGGTCTCCTGCTCACCACCGAATGCACAATAACGGATGTTCCTGAAAAGGAACAGCCTATGCCGGCTGCTCCCGGCGGCGGCGGAATGGGCGGAATGGGCGGTGGAATGGGCGGAATGATGTAAGCCCGGTGTATGCCATGTAAAATTTTTTAAGTCAGGGAACCCTCTTTGGGTTCCCTTTTTTATAGAGTAGTACGATCCGTGTAGCTGGAGGAGAGAGACGCTGTGATAAAAAGAGAAGACTATCTTTTTGCTATCGGTTTTGAGGGCAATACAGCTATAGTGGACGGCCGCGCAAAGCGGAAGTATGCCCGCTACAGTGCGAAACAGCTTGCGGACGAAGGCCTGTTTAAACCTGCCGTCTGTGCCGCTCTCTACGATGGTGATCAGAAAGCTTTACAGGAAGTGCAGGCTGTCTATAACAGCAAGGCTCAACAAAAGGTCAATTCGGAAGAAGAGCTTAAGAGAGTTCTGGGCATTTACGAAACGCCGGAGAAAATAACCAGGGTAAGCGGCTACTGAAGCCGGGTCCGGATACCCGGGCTTATTGACTTTGCTCTATAATATGTGGTAATTTAGCAAAAATATTTTAGGAAAAGGATATCTTATGAACATACTTGGTAGTCTATTAGGCAATTTGCCTTTGCTTCTCGGATCGATGGACGGAACGGGTGGCACAGCCCAGGGAGGAACGAGTGGTATTCTAACCATGCTGCTTCCTTTTGGATTAATTATACTGGTATTTTATTTTCTCATTATCAGGCCGCAGAGCAAGAAACAAAAGGAAACAAAATCAATGCTGTCGTCGCTCCGTAAAAACGACCGGGTAGCGACGGTAGGAGGAATACGGGGAACCATCATCGCCGTGAAAGAAGATACGGTCATAGTAAAGGTAAATGACAGTGTAAAGATGGAGTTTTCAAAGAGTGCTATTTCCAACGTACTCGAGAGAAAGGAATCGCCGAAAAAGGAAAAGCAGCCTCCTGCGGAAAAAGAAAAGGACGAGAAAAAAGACGATAGCTCCGATTCTACAGGTCAATAAAATACATTTCGGTTTATTTGAGCATACTTTTCAGAAAAAGTTTTCACCGGAGTATGAAATATGAGCAAGCGGTTTAGATTTCTCCTGGTACTCGTAATACTTATCGTGGCAACTGTTTTTCTTTTACCTACGTACAAGTGGTACATCTCGGTAGATAGAGAAAAGAAGTTGTTAGCTTCGGGCTCCAGAGAGGAGATCAGAAATTATGCCATCAGCCTGGCTGATAGTGAATTGAAGAAAATCGACAGGGCGCTCACCGTCGATGAAAAAGATGCTGATCTACCCGAAGTGTTTCTTTTTTTTACGAGCGAAATCAAGAGCATCCTGGAAAATAGAGGGGAAGAGATACCGAAAGAGTGGACTGTCGGCGATCTTGTGGATAACCTTCCTGACCCGGAATATGTCAGGTCTGAGCTTCAGAATCGTTTTCTCGAGGAAATGGATGACATTAAAGATGTCCAGGACCGGATCATCACTCTGGGGCTCGATCTTTCAGGCGGTATGAAGATTACCATCGAGGCGGATTTCTCTGCTCTGGAAAAGGAGTTGGGAAGGACGCTTTCCGATGACGACAGAGAAGTATCCATGCAGGGTGTAATGGAAATCCTCAATAATAGAATAGATCAGTTCGGAGTCGTGGAACCGCAGATAAGACGCCTTGCGGATAAGAAGAGAATTGTTATAGAAATGCCCGGTGCGGCCGACCCGGAAAGAATCAGGAAGGTCATCAGGGGAAAGGGAAGGCTCAAGTTTCACCTGGTGGATCGTGACAGCCTGGCCATCTTTCAGCAGTACGCTGAGAGCAATCCCGGTCCGTATCTTGATACCGATGGGATAACAGCGCTTGATACTGCCATGTCAGGCATCCTGATCAAAGGGACCGTCCTGCGTGGTGTTTATAAGAAAGATTCCTTTGGAATAGATCAAAGGGAAGGCTACACGGTTATTCAAGAAATCGCCGGCCTGGACGGGGAGAGGATCAGGAACGCCTATGTGCGGCAGGATTCGTTGACAGGGCGCCCGGAGGTTCTGTTCGACCTGGACAGCGCAGGCGCCGAGAGCTTCTACAACCTGACGAGTGTGAATAAAGGTGAGGTTCTGGCGGTACTGCTCGATGACAAGGTAAAAGCTCAGGCCACTATTCAGGACGCGATCCGGACCCCTGTCAAGGTCTCCGGTTTCGATACAGAGGAAGCCACCGACCTGGCGCTTGTGCTTAAGACAGGCGCCCTGCCTGTGCCGCTGGAGATAATCAGCCAGGAAGCGGTGGGCGCATCCCTGGGAGAGGACGCCATCAGAGTTGGACTTCAGGCCATCGCCCTGGGGCTTGCCCTGATCATTCTCTTTATGCTCCTGTACTACAAGGGCGCCGGAATCATCGCCGATATTACACTGCTTTTAAATTTCTATATGATGGCATCCATCCTCTCCGTTTTCAACTTTACCCTCACCCTGCCGGGCATAGCAGGCTTCATTTTGACCGTGGGTATGGCGGTGGATGCCAACGTCATTATCTTCGAGAGAATCAAGGAGGAGTACAGGCTCGGTAAATCGAGGGAAGCCTCAATCAAGGCCGGTTTCGCCAAGGCCTTTTGGACAATCATGGATGCCAATATAACCACCGGTATCGCAGCCCTTACGCTGGCATATTTCGGCACAGGACCTATCGCCGGTTTCGCCGTTATGCTTGCCGTGGGTATTGTATGTTCCATGATTTCAGCCCTGTTTATATCGAGACTCATGTTCAACTTCAATACAGACGTACTCAACGCATCGAGGATAAGCATCGCCTGGAGGTCGGCAAAATGAAGAGAGTAATACCATTCTCGAAGATCCGATATATTATGTTTCTTTTTTCTTTTATGCTGATTGTCGGGGGGGTTACCGGATATTTTACGAGGGATGGATTAAACCTCGGTATAGATTTTACCGGCGGTTTGAACAAGCAGATCCAGATAGCGCCCAGGGCTTTTAGTATCTCATACGTCGGTGAAGGACGGGCCGATGCGGATATAAAGGCAGGTGCTCTAACTGTCAATATACCAGGCCTGGAGAAATCCATTGTTTTTGAGTTGGCGGAATACGAAACCCTGGCGGGGCTCGTAGAGACTTTAAATGATATCCCCGGCATTGAAACCGAGCTGCTGGCGGATCCGCAGATTTCCTCCCGGAGGATTCTTTCTCTTACCTTCCCCTGGGTCTTTTCCGACGGGGAGCTTGTCGTCAATATGCAGTTGGAATCTGAAGACGAGATGTTCGCCCCGATAGACAGGGTCAGGGGAAGCCTCGCCTCTTTGGGTTCTTTTACCATTCAGAGTATCAACAAACCTATTAATCAGGAATTTGTGCTGAAGATACCGGCGCCTTCAGAAGAAGATAAAGAATTCCTGCAGCGGACGGAGGACAAGATCGTCGAACTGCTTACGCTTGAGTTTGGCGATGGTATGGTATTACTGAAGAAGACGGAGTTTGTCGGTGCGATCTTTTCTCTCGATCTGATCAGAGGCGCCATATGGAGCTTCGTTGTGGCGCTTATTCTCATACTCGTCTATATAACCGTTCGCTTTAAGTTTGTGTTCGCTGTAGCAGCGGTTTTCGCCCTGGTTCATGATATAACGATCATGACCGGGGTTATCGCCGCTTTGAACCTTGAAGTTACATCGGCTACAATTGCTGCTTTATTAACAATCATCGGTTATTCGTTGAACGACACCATTGTTGTCTTCGATAGAATCAGAGAGAACACCTCCCTTATGCCTGAAGCGGATAGAGAGACCGTTATAAATACCAGTATCACCCAATCGTTGAGCCGTACCATAATCACATCGATGACCACTCTTCTTGCGGTAGTATCCATCTATATCTTCGGCAGCGGGTTGATCAAAGATTTTGCTTTCAACCTGATCATCGGGATTTTAGTCGGCACGTATTCCTCGATTTTCATCGCTTCTCCGATCGTACTGGGCTGGATGAACGCACTGGACCGCAGGAAGAGGACGCGGGAAGGGAAGAGACCGGAACCGACCTTGAAACTGGCGAAGCCGGTAAAGGCGAAGGATGAAAAGGAAGCCGGGATCCGGGAAGCTCAGGAGGCGAAGATAATGGATGAGGTTCAGGCGGCGGCAGCCCGGGCAGGGAAAAACCCTCAGCATAAAAAGAAGAAAAAAAAGAAGAAAAAACGGTAGATGCCTTGAAAGAGGAGAGAATGAATGGATAAGCGCGCATTCGAGGCCATCGCCCTGTCGGTGAGAAGCCTTACCATGGATGCGGTTCAGAAGGCGAATTCCGGCCATCCGGGACTGCCCATGGGGCTGGCAGAACTGGGCGCCCTGCTCTACGGCGAAATACTCGACATCAATCCCAAAGTGCCTGATTGGATCGATCGGGACAGGTTTGTGCTTTCCGCCGGGCACGGCTGCATGCTGCTCTATTCCCTGCTTCACATGGCAGGCTATGACATCTCTCTGGATGATATAAAACAATTCAGGCAGCTTGGATCCAGTGCGGCAGGGCACCCCGAGTATGGCTTGACGCCCGGCATAGAGACAACAACCGGCCCTCTGGGGCAGGGGTTTTCAAATGCTGTGGGTATGGCACTGGCGGAAAGGATGCTGGCAGCCCGGTTCAATACTGGAAAGCATCGTATAATCGACCACTACACCTATGCCATCGCCGGTGACGGATGCATGATGGAAGGCATCTCGTCGGAGTCTGCCTCCCTGGCGGGACATCTCGGCCTTGGACGGCTGATTGTCTATTACGATTCCAATCGAATCACTATAGAAGGTTCCACTTCTCTGGCCTTTACGGAGGATGTGGGTACGCGTTTTAATAGTTATCAATGGCATGTGCAGGAGGGAAGCGCTTACGATGCTGACGCTATCGTCAGAATGACCCGCGAGGCTCAGAAAGCCGTGGATAAACCATCGATTATTATCCTCGAATCGGTCATCGGCAAAGGCTCTCCTAATATGGCAGGATGCCCCGAGGTTCACGGCGCCCCCCTCGGCGAGGATGAAGTAAGAGCCGCTAAAAAAGCGCTGGGCATACCTGTAGATGCTGACTTTTTTATCCACCAGGATGCGCTGGACCATTTTAAAAGCAGGGCATCGCAGTGGGACGAGAGCTACTCCGCCTGGAAAGCAAGTTTTAAGGAGTGGGCTTCAGAGAATCCCGAGCTGCATTCTATGTGGAAGACTTACTTCAGCCCGGTGAATCCGGCGGGTGTTGAGTTTCCCGGCTTTGCCGAGGGTGACAAGATAGCCACTCGATCGGCGTCCGGTAAAATCCTGAACGCGTTGGCCAAAGGAATTCCCAATCTGATAGGGGGATCCGCCGACCTTGCGCCGTCCAATAAATCCCTGATTGATGGCTTTGACGATGTTCAGAAAGGGCAGTACGGCGGCCGGAATCTGCACTTCGGTGTCCGGGAGCATGCAATGGGAGGAATGGTGAACGGGTTGATCCTCCACGGGGGTTTAAGGCCTTACTGCGCCACCTTTTTTGTCTTCTCAGATTACATGAGGCCGTCGATTCGTCTGGCCTGCATGATGAAGCAGTCTGTAGTGTATCTCTTTACTCACGATTCAATTTTTGTCGGCGAAGACGGTCCGACACATCAGCCGGTAGAGCATTTCGCCGCTTTACGGGCCATACCGGGTATGCACCTTCTTCGGCCGGCCGACGCCCAGGAAACGGAAGCTGCCTGGCAGATGGCCCTGCTGCGAGAGGACGGCCCCACGGCTCTTGCACTGACCCGGCAGAATCTCGAAGTATTTCACAAGGATGACGGGAATTGGCGGGAAACAATCAAACGGGGAGCGTATATAGCCAGGGATTCGAAGGATGAGCCGGACCTGGTAGTGATAGCCACCGGTTCCGAGGTGGGTTTAGCCCTGGAGGCTGCCCGGGAACTAAAAAATTCTAAAATCCGGGTGCTGTCGGTATTAAGCCGGGAGCTCTTCCTGTCTCAGCCGAAAGAGTTTATCACGCGTCTGATCCCCGGAGGCGCCCGGAGGATGGTCATAGAGACGGGCGTGTCCTTCGGCTGGGAAGGATTGGCCGGTGAAAACGGTATGCTTATTTCATTGGACCGGTTTGGTGAATCGGGGCCGTACGAAGATGTGGCAGAGCATCTTGGTTTCGGGAGGGATGCCGTTGTCGAGGCCATGAAAAAACTATTGTTTTAGCCGGTCTATTATTGATAATTTGTTATAAGCCATTTATAAAGAGCGATCAGACGGTTGTAGAAGGATTCTGTATTTTTCTCAAGGTTTATAAAAAAGTTGGTTGTTTTCATGTAAACCAGCCCATAAAATAATATTTTATTTTCGAAATGCATCAAGGCAATATAAGTTCTCAGCTCTCCGGGCTGTACAATGGGGATAAAGAACTGCTTCAAGGCCGTGAAATTCGTTATATTCATAACTACGGTGTCTCCGTTATAAAAGTACTCCACTTCGGCTGCATATCTGCCCATGCTGGAATCGTGGAGATAGGCGTATACCTTTGTATTGGCGGGAATATCAGCCGCCGATGGGTCATCGATTCTATTCTTTCCGTCCGGGGAATCGATAATGTAGGCGTCGCGAAAGTATATCCGCATTCTTTTACGGCTCGCTGAGAAATACTCTATTCCCTTAAGGGTGCTGATTGCCAGGAGAGAGCTGTACATTTTTTCCATAGAGTTTGAAGCCGTTTCGGCAGGCGGCTCATATAGAAGCAGGTACTCTACACCTATCGTCGGCATAAGGCGTGCAACGGCTGAAACTATCCCATCGCGCTGGGGTAAATCGGGGAAGAGCGTCAGGGATTCATTTTTCTTGAAACTGTGCCTTAACTCTCCTTTTTCGAGGAGTTCCTGTGACAACTCTTTTCCCAACAGGTCTTCCGGAGTGTCCGCATATACAGGGAAGACGGCACAGGCCAACCACAGAAAGATTGTCAGAGCAAAGGAACTCATGGTAGAATCATCCTAACCAAATTATATCGTGCTGTTCAAGGAGCAAATTTGGATGAAACCTCACAGGTGTATTGCCTTCTGTGGAGGCGGTACGGCGGGACATGTTTTTCCCGCTTTGGCCGTGATCCGCATACTCAAGAAAGGCTGGAATGGAAGGATCGTCTGGGTCGGATCTATGGGAGGTATGGAAAGGGAGCTGGTCGCCTCTGAAAAGATACCATTTTTCGGAATCCCTTCCGGAAAATGGAGGCGGTACTTCTCTCTTCGAAACATCACGGACCTCTTTAAAATCGGGGCTGGTTTTATATGTGCCGTTTGCGTGATCCTTCGTGAGAAACCGTGCCTGCTTTTTTCCAAAGGCGGTTATGTGAGTGTGCCCCCTGTGCTGGCAGCGCGGTTCCTGAACGTTCCGGTTTGGACGCACGAATCGGATTTTGATCCCGGGATGGCTACGCGAATAAACGCCCTCTTTGCAGAAAAAATACTCATCTCTTTTCGAGAAACAGAAAGGTTTTTTCCACTCTCCTGTCGGGACAGAGTTTTCTTTACCGGCAATCCTGTAAGGAAGGAGCTCATCTCCGGAAGCGCCCGCCGGGGAAGGAAGCTTGTAGGATGCCCTGAATCCACCAAAATGCTTCTTGTGCTGGGTGGAAGCCAGGGCGCTTCCCGAATCAACAGCCTGATAGATTCAATTATAGAGGAGCTGACCGATCGGTATTTCGTCATACATCAGGTTGGTGATCAGGAGCACAATCCTAGCCTGAGGGAACGTTACTACACGACACCTTTTCTGAAAGAAGAGCTGGCCGATATACTGACGGCAGCGAACCTCGTTGTAAGCCGGGCGGGAGCGAATATTCTGTCCGAGCTCTCTATTGTGGGGAAAGCGGCTGTTCTTATTCCCCTTTCCCTGTCGGGGAGCAGGGGAGACCAATATCGAAACAGCGATTTTTTCGTTTCTCAGGGTGCTGCTCAAATTTTTAAGGAAAATGAAGGAGACGGGAAAAAGCTTCTTGAAATAATAACGGATCTTCTGGATAATAACAGCAAACGAAAAGCGATGGCTTCGAAGATAAAGAATCTGGCCGTACCGAATGCTGCGGAAGTAATATCGCAGCAAATAGTTGAAAGGATAAATCAATGAATGTTAGCCTGTTGGACATCCTCTTTGCCGCTATTGTTGTTTTCTTTCTTGTGCACGGGGTGATTAGAGGATTTATATCGGAAATTCTATCTAAAGCGTCCGTCATACTGGGCATTGCGGCAGCAGTCTTCTTCTCGGGCCCACTCTTTACCCTGCTTTCGCCGCATTTGGGTGAATCTATTTGGATACAGATTCTATCCTTCGTGCTGCTCTTTGGGGTAGTCTTTCTCCTGATCAGAGTACTGGAAGGCCTAATGCAGAAAGGAATGGAGAGACTGAATCTACAACGTTGGGACAGGCTGCTCGGTTTTTTCGTCGGGGCGCTGGAAGGATTTCTCATGGTCGCAGTTATCCTCTTCCTTCTGCAGGTCCAACCTTTCTTCGATTTAGAAAGCTTGTTGAGCAGGAGCCTGTTTGCGCGTTTTATCCTGCCCCTTCTTCAATCGACCAGAATAGGACTTGTTGTTCCTTTAACCTTATAAGATGCTTGATAATATTGTAGGCCAGCCGGAAGTGGTTCTCACTCTGAAAGAAGAATTGGCAGCTTCTCTTCTTCCCCAGGCTATGCTGTTTTATGGTCCTGTTTATTCCGGTAAACTGACCGCGGCTCTGGAGGTGGCCAGGGTCCTGACCTGTGAAGATGGGAAAGGCGGATGGAGCTGCAGCTGTTCTTCCTGCGAGCAGCAGCGTTTGCTGACTCATCCCGGCTTGCTTCTGATGGGGCCCAGGTACTTCCGGGTTGAAATACTCGCCGCAGCGGATGTTCTACTCCGCACCCGCCAGGTTTTTGCCAGATATATGTTTTTACGGGCCGTGAGGAAACTATTAAAACGCTTTGACAGACTTTTGTGGCAGGATGAAGAGACTCGGATTCGAGCAGCTTTCCCCCTTGTTATAGAGATAGAGGAGGAGCTTGAGCGGATAAACCCCGGCAGGGACCTCCCTGAAGGAGAAGAACTAAATGTATGGATGGACAATGTCATCAACCGATGCGACACAATCGCCGCATATGTTCAAAGCGATAATATTCCAATTCACCAGATAAGGAAAATCAGTTACTGGTCTCACCTGTCGATCTACGGAGACAAGAAAATTATAATAATGGAGAATGTAGACAGGATGCAGGAATCGTCCAGAAATGCCCTGCTCAAGATTCTTGAAGAGCCGCCTCAAAATGTATTCTTCATACTATTAACTACGAGAAAGGGACTCGTTATCCGGACAATTCTCTCCCGGCTCCGTCCCTACTCATTTACCGAACGGTCGGGGCAGGATCAGAAGCGGGTCCTTCAAAATATATTTCGTGAGGAATCGGGCAGCTATGAGAACCTGCGAGATTATTTTATTGCATGGAAGGATCTCAATCCCCACAGCTTGAAAGGCCTTGCCCGGAAATTTATCGACATGGTCGAGAGTAGAGAAGGGGGGAGTTACCGCCCCCTGGACGATATGTCTGAGCTTATTGGACGCCGGTCGTCAAAGAATCGCCGTTCACCGCGGGAAGTGCTTGCGATATTCGGTGAAGAACTTCTGTTTATCTTCCAGGACAGGTTAAAAGGGGAATCTACCGAAATAACGGAAATTGAGACCCTGGGGAGATGGACCGACCTGATCCATCAAAGCTTGGCCAGACTGGATACTTTAAACCTGAATCCTTTACTGGTGCTGGAAGACCTCTATTACAGAATGCGGGAAATACAATGAGACGTTTTATTGAACGCGCCCTCGCAAAACTGGACAAGATGGATCACACCGCTATCCGCCGGCTGGTCAGGGACATCGCCTCTGAGAATGAGAGACTTGAGGCGGTTCTTGGATCTATGCTGGACGGTGTTGTCGTTACGGATAAGTCAAGCCGTATCCTGCTCTACAATAAGTCGTCGGAGAGGATGATGCCGTTTATGGCAGGCGAGTTGCATGAGAAGGCAATATGGGAAGCTATTTCGGATCAGGAAATAGCTGCATTTTTCAGGGAGAAGCTGGAAGCACAGGAGATGGTGCACGAGAGAGAGTTTGCTCTCGAGGATAACCGGATAATCTCATGCAGTATCATGCCTCTTGTAAGAGACGGAACGATCCAGGGAAATCTGCTTCGTATCGAGGACGTTACGGAGAAGAGGGGGAAAGAAGCCCGTCTGCGCAGAGCGGAGAATCTTGCTTCTCTTACCACGCTGGCAGCGGGTGTGGCCCATGAAATAAAGAATCCTCTAACTTCCATCGGTATACACATTCAACTTATTCAAAAGGAACTGAAGGGGAAACGGAGTATTCGAACCGGGGATGTGGGAAAATATCTGGATATAGTCAATGAAGAGGTCGATCGACTCAATATGATCGTTGTTGATTTCCTTTTTGCGGTGCGTCCTATGGATACAAAACTCGTTATTCAGGATGTCAATCAGTTGATAAAAGAACTGGTGGATTTTCTTAAGTTTGAGCTGGAGGAGGCGAAAATAACGCTCTTACTGGAACTGGGTAATGTTCCCGGGATCGAGTTCGATGAGAAATACATGAAGCAGGCTCTACTGAATCTAGTGAAGAATGCGATAGCAGCGATGCCGGACGGAGGAGAGCTGAAGGTGCAATCCAGTAGAGAGTCGGACAGCGTTCTGCTGTCTGTCAGCGATACAGGATTCGGTATTTCTGAAGAGAACCTTGGTAAAATTTTTGAACCTTACTTTACAACAAAGGATTTCAGCTCCGGTTTGGGCTTGACCCTGGTTTTCAAGATCATGAAGGAACATAGGGGTGAAATAGCTGTCAGATCAAAAAAGGGAGAAGGAACTACTTTTACGTTGAGTTTCCCGATCCCCCAGAGTGAAAAGAAGCTTATCGATTTCATGGGGGATGAGTCATGAAATTCAATGTGCTCGTTGCGGACGATGAGAAAAATATCCGGGAAGGTCTGGGCAGGTCGCTCGAACGTGATCATTACAATGTATTTCTGGCCGGCGACGGCAGAGAGGCTCTATCCACTGTGGAGGAAAACGAGATTGATCTGATCATAACGGATCTCAAGATGCCGAATCTGTCAGGGCAGGAGCTTCTGAAAAGGGTGACAGCCGCCTATCCGACGGTTCCCGTTATTATGCTAACCGGTCACGGTTCTATTGAAAGTGCCGTTGATGCCATGAGAGTGGGGGCATACGATTTTTTAACAAAACCGATAAACCTGGACAGGCTGTCTCTTCTTGTCAAACGAGCGTTAAGTAAAAGGGATTTAGTTCTGAGGAATAGAGCCCTGCAGGAAGAACTGGAAAGGAAAAACCAGTTTTCGAATATTGTCGGCAAGAGCAATAAGATGAAAGCCATCTTCGAAGTTGTAATACAGGTTGCTCCGACCAAGGTCTCGGTGCTGATAACCGGGGAGAGCGGTGTCGGTAAAGAGCTGATAGCCGATGCCATTCATTACAATTCCCCCCGCAGGGATAAGGCTTTCGTGAAAGTGCACTGCGCCGCGTTGACGGAGACGCTTCTCGAAAGTGAGCTGTTCGGTCATGAGAAGGGCGCTTTCACCGGCGCCGTTGCAAGAAGGCGGGGGCGATTTGAGTTGGCCCATATGGGAACTATATTTCTCGATGAGATCGGTGAAACAAACCAGAGTATACAGATCAAGATCCTGAGAGTTTTGCAGGAAAAGAAGTTCGAGCGGGTTGGCGGGGAGGAGACTATAGAGGTGGATACCAGGATCATAGCCGCAACCAACAGGAATTTAAAAGAAGCGATCCGAAGCGGGGACTTGCGGGAAGATCTGTTCTACCGATTGAATGTGGTCAACATTGAAATTCCTCCTCTACGGGAGAGGAAGGAAGACGTACCGCTTTTAATATCCGCCTTTATTAAAGAGATTGCGGAGGAAAACGTAAAAATTATAGAGGGGATTGATTCAAAAGCTGCCGCAGCACTCTACAACTACCCCTGGCCGGGGAATGTCAGAGAACTGCGCAACTGCATGGAAAGCGCCATAGTTATGGCTAAATCCAATATTATCACAACTGATGATCTTCCTCCTTATATTGGCAGCCAATCGGATGAAAACTATGTCAAGATACCTGCCGGAACGACCCTAACCAATGTGGAGAAGGAAATTATCGAGTTTACTTTGAACCAGTGTAATGGGAACAAGAGTAAGGCAGCCGAAGTGCTTGGAATCGGAAGAAAAACCCTCCATAGGAAAATTCAGGAATATAACCTGGGGAAATAACTGTTTATCCCTCTGCCTGCTAAGAGGCGGAGTTTTTTTCCTTTGCTTGTTTATCGGAAACCGCTTTTTTCCCTCTGAGCAGGTTGAGTAAGTAAAAGGCGAGAAGGCTTCCCGCCCATACCACTAATATTACGTAAACGTTGGTCTCCCGGGGAAGAATTACAGAGGTAACTGCAACGGCGCCTAAATAAATGGAGAATCCATAAATAAGCGCCAGTATTTTACGTTCGCTTAAGCCCATATCGAGGAGTTTATGATGAATATGCTCCTTGTCGGGAACGAAAGGCGATCGTCCTTTAACAATCCTTCGAATGATGGCCGAGAAGGTATCGAGAATAGGAACTGTAAGTAATGTCAGGGGTATGATGAGTGTGCCTATGGATGCCGCTTTCGAGATACCCATAAGGGGAAGCACGGCAAGAGCGGCGCCCAAAAAGAGACTTCCCGAATCTCCCATAAAAATGCGGGCTGGTGGGAAATTGAAGATCAGAAAGCCGGTTACACTTCCGAACAGGATAAACGCAAGCATGGCGGTCAGGTATTGACCCTCCAGTATTGCGATAATACCCATTGCGAGAGAGGCTAAAGCAGCGATGCCTCCTGCAAGTCCGTCCATGCCATCGACGAGATTGATGGCATTGGCAAGACCAATAATCCAGATAACCGTCACCGGGTAAGCCGCCCATCCGAGATGAATCGTACCGATATAAGGTATGGATATTGATTTAATGAGCAGCCCGGAAAGCGTGATGCAGGCAGCGGCTACAATCTGGGTGACAAGTTTGAGCGGCGCTTTAAGATTTCTGAAATCGTCAAAAAGCCCTATGTAATGGAGTATGGCAAGACCGGCAAAAAGGGGGAGATACCTTATTACAAGAACACCGTGAGGATGAAGGCTTGAGAAGATCAGTGCAGCGGAGATAGTGGACAGGAAGAGTACCACGCCTCCCAGTCGGGGGATGAGCCCTTTGTGGATTTTACGTTTATCCGGAAGGTCATACCATTTATACCTATGAGCAATCCGTATAACGAGGGGCATGAGAGCCAGTGAGAAAAGAAAGGATGTTATGCCTGCAAAAAGAAGAATCCAACCGTTCATCATAATCTATATCAAATTTTATCCCTTTCCTGTTAAAATTCTAACCGTATATCAAACACCATTTACTAAAGTTGAAGCCGCTGAAAAATCCTAATTCGATTCTACAAAAATTTCTATCCGTTGGAACGAAACGTTGATCTTCTTGGTGATCTCTGTCGCCATTCTCAGCTTTTCCGGATCGTCTGTGTTCCTGTCCGGATGATAGAATCTGAGAAGCCTCCTGTATGACTTTTTCACCTGCTCGAACGAAGCTCCGTAGGATACTTCCAGATTAACATAATCCTGCCGAAGAGCTTCCCGCCGATGTTCCTTGAAAGGTTCGAAACCGCGGCGTTTTTCCCGCTTGTCTTGGGCATGGCGATTTTCATCCTCGTTGAGAAAATCGTCGAGCTCACTCCATGCATTCTGCATGTCCGGGTCGGAGAACTGTGCCTTTCGTCTTTTGCCCGATGCTTCCGAACTTCCGTCGAGAAAGGATTTGAGAATATCTCCTAAAAAGTCGAAAAACTTATCCAAAGGGAGCTCCTCTAACCTGCTTCCGTTTCCCAGGTTTCCCAGTAGTATGTTCCTGTAAAAACATAATCCACAGGACCTGCGATTGTTATAAAACTGCTGCGTTCATCCCACTGTATAAATAGTTCGCCGCCTCGACTGTGCGCCAGAACATCTTTGTCAGTGAATCCGTGCAGCGCAGCCGACACGACGGCTGCACCGCCTGCCGCTCCCGAGGAAGGCAATTCTCTAATATCAGAATTCCAGACGCGCAGGTGAATTTTCTCCTGACTCATCACTTTGACAAAAACAACATCGGCGGGAACGGCGAAGACGGGATGGCGGGAGAGTCCTTTCAGGATTTTCAATGGCGGATGTTCATTATAATCGAAGTATACGGCATGAAGGCTTGATAGATTAACAGGTGTAAAGGGAAAGCGTATGTTTTTCCGGGAAAACCATTGATCAATATCAGACTCTGAGATTTCATTGAAAGGCAGCTCTATTCCCGGTACATTCGGGGGAGGAAACCGCACAGCTACGTTCCTGCTGTCGAGCATCGTGAGAACGACATGGCCGCCTTTAATTTCCAAATGACCGTGATCAGAGCTGAGCAAGCCTGCATCAAACGCATAACGTCCCAGGCAGCGTAGGGCATCGGGACTGGGTTCTCTCTTTTTACCGTCCCTGTCATACTCTTCAGCAGCTACATCTTCCTCTCTACCGCGGTGCAGTACGAGGAAACCGTAACCCCCGATTCCTGTATTCCGGGGCAGGATAGCCTTCGACAGTTCCCGGAGGCTATCTTCATCCGGCAGTGCCGCTTTTAATCCATCTAAAAGGATAAAATCTCTGCCGCAGCTCTGTAATTTGACGAATTCAATATCCAATATTTACCACTTCCGCAGGTTATTAATCACAGCTCTATCATAGCCCAATTGTCCCGTTATTGGCAAACGATGTTTAGTATCTTACTCAAAAAATTCATGGTGAAGACGCCTGACGGCTTCGTTCACCCTTTTCCGGGCTACTACCAGTGAGAGATTTGTGTCAGAGGCGCCGAGGGATATCATTCTGACAGGAATGGATTGAAGAGTGCTGAATACCCTTGTAAGAATTGTTGGGTTTTTCCAGAGATCCTGACCCACCAGGCATATAATGCAGTTTTGTCCCTCCTCGCTGACCGTTCCAAGAACAGAGAGCTCTTTTAAAATGCCATCGAGGGACTGACGATTATCGATGGTCATGGAGACAGATACTTCGGAGGTGGCTATAAGGTCCACGGGAGTCCGGTGTTTTTCGAATATCTGGAAAATTGATTTCAGAAAACCATAGGCGAGAAGCATCCTGCCCGAGCTGATATTTATGACAGTTATATCCTTTTTCAAGGCAACAGCTTTCGGCCCTTCCGCCGGTATACCGGCAACAATGGTTGTTCCAACTCCACCGGGATTCCCCGTGTTCCTGACACAGATGGGAATAGACTGATATACGGCCGGCTGTACAGTTGATGGGTGGATGACTCTGGCGCCGAAATATGACAGCTCCGCCGCTTCCCGGTAGCTCATGACAGGGATAGTCGACGCTTCGGGGACGACCCGGGGATCGGTTGTCATAATTCCGTCCACATCCGTCCATATTTGAATTTCCTCGGCCTGCAGACCGGCGCCGATTATCGCGGCTGTATAGTCTGAGCCGCCCCGGCCCAGAGTCGTTGTCATGCCCTGAGCTGTCGAACCTATAAACCCCTGGGTTATAAGCAGCTTTCCCGGGTTGGGCTTTATCGTACTTTGTATACTGCGGTTTGTCAGGTCTTCAAGGGGAGAAGCCTGAGAGAAATTCTCATCTGTCTTGATGAAATCTCTCGCATCGAGAAGATCGTTTCTGATGTTTCTCTCGTCAGCGCCTGCTGCGAGGATGAGAGTAGACATCCGTTCCCCGAAAGATAGAATCAGGTCGTTGCTCCGCAGAGTGCATTCCTGCAGCAGCGAAAGCCCCTGTATAACCGAAAGGAACTCGTCGAACAAACCTTTAAGCTTATCCTCGCAAAGAGATAAGGTGCTGCCGGAGAGCAAATCACGTGCAGCTTTAAAGTGGAGCTTTTTCAGTTTCCCGATTCTCTGCTCTACGGGTTCTCGATCTCCGCGGGAGATAAAATCGGCTATTTGCTGCAGCACATCTGTAGTGTCGCCCATTGCGCTGGATACGAGGACTGGAGATGCGGCGAGTTGGGCTTCCGCGATACTCAGAGTTTTGCTCATCCATTCAGCATCGCGTACCGAGCTGCCCCCGAACTTTAAAACTTTCATGGTTTCAGAAGTCCTTTGTAAACCATGGTTTCGGCGTTAAGGATCGATGCTCCGGCTGCTCCTCTTACCGTATTATGTCCCATGATGACCATTTTAATGTCCAGGACGGGACACTCCCGTACCCGTCCCACCGATGTGGACATGCCTTTCCCTAACCAGAGCTGCCTTGCCGGTTGGGGTTTATCTTCCTCGTCAAATACCACTATGGGCTGTTCCGGCGCGGACGGAAGCCCGGCTTCCTGAGGCAGGCCTTTGAAGGCTCTCAGAGCTTCTATTACCATGAGTGGAGTAGGTTTTTCTTTAAATTTTATTGAAAGGGTTTCCGTGTGTCCGTCGAGTACGGGAACCCTGTTGCATTGAGCGCTGATTTTTATTAAAGCCGGTTCGATTTTATCACCTTTCAAAACGCCGAGGATTTTCTGGGTTTCAGATTCCATTTTTTCCTCTTCCCCGCTGATGTACGGTATAATATTACCTAAAATATCGAAGGAGGCTACGCCCGGATAGCCGGCGCCTGAAACAGCCTGCATGGTTGTTACCTGTACTTCCTCTGCGCCGAACGCTTTATGCAGAGGCGCCAGCGCCATTGCCAGGAACATGGTGGAGCAGTTGGAATTAGTTACAATAGCGCCCCGGTAAGGCTGCTTTTCGATTATGCATAGATGATCGTGGTTTATTTCCGGAATAACCAAAGGCACCTGAGGGTCCATCCTGTGGTTCTTAGAGTTGCTGATGACATAATGACCTTTATCGGCGTAAGCTTCTTCAATCGGTCCGGCCACCGAAGAATCCATTCCGGAGAATAAAATCCTGCTTTGCAGAGGGGCGTCAGTAGACTTAACGACAAGCCTTCCCTCTCTCTCGGGTAGAGGAAGGTCCTGTTTCCACCTGCATGCCGAGGAGTAGGGTTTACCGGCTGAACGGGGAGAGGCGACCAGCTCCTGCACTTGAAAGCCGGGATGGTTCTGCAGCAGGCTGATGAATTTTTGACCTACAGTTCCTGTTGCTCCTAAAACGGCGACAGCTATTTTACTCATGACACCCTCTTGCGTATTAAACTTTATACGAATACAGCTTGTGGAAAGTTTGAGCGGAAGTCTATGGGATTGTTTTTTTTATGTCAAGACAATGCATTGCCTTTAAATTGATTCATGTGCACTGCATGATTTTCTTTCAACCAGTTTGGTATCAATGATGATCTTAATGCTGGTAGTGTCATCATTTTCAATAATTTCATTAAGTCTTTGTACAGCCATTCTTGCCATCTTTCTTTTATTCACATGTATAGTAGTTAGTTCCGGAGAAATAATAGTTGACTGGGGAATATTGTCAAAACCGATTATGGAAACTCTTTCCGGTATTTTAACGTTAAGTTCGTTCAACGCTTTTATCACACCGATTGCAATATAATCATTTTCACAGAATAATGCTGATGGTAAGGTATTATCGCGATAATTTACGAATTGTTTAAACTCATGATACACCGCATCAATCTCAGGGGTCACAAGAAAAATATCCTTCTTATTGATTGTAATGTCATGATCTTGTAAAGCTGCCATAAACCCCTCTTTACGTTGTTCGAAATTCTTGATACGTGTATGAGATTCAACGTAACCGATGTTTCGATGTCCTGACCGAATAAGATGAACTGCGGCTGAATATGCCCCTTGAAAATTGTTCATTACAATACAATTTATGTTAAGGAGGTTAAAAATTGAATCCAATACAACCAATTTAGGCTGTAATAAAATAATAGATCGCACTTCTTTAGGAGTTAGATTTGTTCCAAGTGCGATAATTCCAGTCGAAGGATGCTCCTTTTCTAATTTTTCTATTTCCTGCCGGTATGTTTCAAACTTTAATGTGGAAAAGGTCAGAGAATAGCCCAAATTCTGGCACTGCTCTTCTATATCGTGGATTAATTCCATAAAAAAAGGAGCTCTGTGGTAATCCATTGAAACAACATCTGACTTCACACATGCTAGAAACCTTAAATATTTTTTATTATATATTTGATCCGCCTTGATTAGTGGTCGGGGAATATAACCCACTTCTTTTGCAATAGTGAATATCCTTTTCCTTGTCTCTTCACTGACACCAGCTTTATTATTAAGTGCCAGAGAAACCGCGGCTTTAGACACTTTCGCTCTGCGCGCAATATCTTCTATTCTCAAATATCTTACCTCCCTGAAATAGGTTAATATTAATACAAAATCATCAACATATCCAGTAAGTAATTTTCATATTACTAAATATAATGATGATTTTAAGCTTAAAATACATTAACATAATGAGTATCATTAGTAAAGTAAACTTAAATCCATCTTGTTAATATTCTATAATCAGATTGACAACAAATATTCTAATTTAAAATATAATAACAAATTAAGTCGAAACAGCAGTTGTTTGATAGTGTAATCATTTTTATGGTAATTTTATAGATGCTATATAAAAAATGATAAAATAAACTAAATAAATTAAGTTTTTCTATTGACAAATATTATCCAATATGATAATATAACTTAAAAAATTTAGTTATAAGTTTGGAGTTGTG
>CBDUZM010000005.1:0-24281 GCA_965371685.1 uncultured Spirochaetaceae bacterium
CACCGGGCCGAAGCTTTCTTGAAAGAGGGAAAGGAGAAGGAGGCTGAACGTGCTTTCCAGGATGCTCTTGAAAAGCTCGATCAAATCCAGATCACCCATCCCAGGCTCAAGGAAGCCAACACCCTTCGCCTTCAGATCAATCGGCGCCTTAATCCTGAAGATTACTTTCAGAAATTCGAATCGGATTTAAGCGATGCAGATTCTGTTTTACTGGGCGCCGACCAGGTGGAAATTCTGGAGAAGTTCAGCATACTGAAAGACTATGAACGGATAGAGGGGGATAGAAAGGTTCTTCAGGATATAATTTATAGATATGAAATTGCCCTGGAAATGCAGCTGCCGCCGCCTACTGCGAAAGAGATTGCTGAATCCCGTTCCATGTATATACGGGCAAAGGACATCTATGACAAGAGACAGAGAGACCTTTACGATTCAGCGCTGCAGCTCCTGGCCGAGGCGCTAAAGCTCTGGCCCGATAATACCAGCGCAGAGGACCTCAAAGACGATATGCTAAGAGATCTCGGCCAGACGAAACAGACGCTGACAAGCGATGATGTGCACAAGATAGAACAGGCGGAAAGACTCTTCCAGGACAATGAATTTATAAGAGCCTTACGCATCGTGCAGGAGCTGCTGAAAAATGATAAAAATGCAAATAACGAAAGGATTACCGATCTTAAAAAGAAACTAGAAACCAGAGGGTATTGATACAGGATGAGGTTGCTCAAGAATTATTTTCCGATAATACTGGTAGTTTTTTTCCCATTGATCGGCGCCGGGGCGCAGGATCTCTACTGGGACAATCCTGAGCTCCTGGAAACAAGGGGAATCCGTTTCCCTCAGGCCGCTTCTGGTGGAGGCCTGGCAGCCGTTGCCTGGCAGGAGTTTACCGACGTCGGTATCTACCTGTCCCTGCGTACCAGCAGAGACATGGAAAACTGGACTAAGGCTGTTCGATTTGCCGGTCCCTTTATGAATGAGGAAATTACGGCAGTCGAAGCCTTTGAAACTCCTATATTTTCAATGACGGTTGATGAGGATGGAAGTATCTACTTTGCTGTCGCCACTGCCGCTGACCAGCTTACCCTTTTTTACACCGAAGATGAGGGGGAGACCTATTCAGAGAGCATTTATAAAGCATCGATGACAATGATTTCACCGAAGCTTTTCACTCGGGGCTACGATAGGGGAATCATACTTTTCGTTGTTCAGCGCTCCAAAATAGTCGAGGCTCAGAATATATACTATGAGTTTCTCAAACCTTCCGACTTCAAAAAATCATCCCTCAGGCCTAAACTGACGGCTCTTGTTGAGGAAAAAAGACTCGTATCAAACTTCTTGCCCCACTATACAATATTCAACGGCAGGGAGTATGTCGCCTACCAATCCCAGGATGGAAGTAGAGCTTACCCGAATCAGATATTTTTAAAAATAAGCGATGAAGAGGGGAAATTCAGGACGAATGATGAACCTGTTCCTATCACCTCCTATCAGGCAGAGAGAGAAGGGCAGACCGTCCCGTTCGCTCAGTTCGAGAACCTGAGGCCTTTCCTTATTGCCATGGAGGACCACCTGTTTCTTGCCTGGGAGAGATCCTTTCAGGGAGAACCCAACCAGATATATTACGTTGAGCTGAATGAGGACGGAGAGTTTTTTGAAAAGCCTGATACGGACAGCTTCGGCAATCCATTCGGCCCGTTTCAACAGGTGAGTGACGGGCGGAATACATGCCTTTTCCCTCAAGTTTTCCAGTATCGCGGAGTGACTTATCTGACCTGGTTCGATAACCGGCGAGGAGATAACCATATAATCGTCGCGGAAAAAGATCAAACCAGGTGGAGAGACAGCGATATCAGCCGCAAACTGTCCGGTTCGTCCATATTCCCCTGGGTCGTCAAGACCGGGGACCTTTTCAGCCTCTACTGGGAAAATCAATACAAGGGGCAGTCCCGCCTTTTCTCCGTCAGCCTGGATCAACATGTGGATTCGCCTCGACTGGTCGCCGGCAACTTCACGGCAGGAAGGCCTTCGCAATTCAGCGAGGCAAGTTTCCGCTGGTCACAGCCGGATGATCCTTCTGGAATAGTGGGATACAGCTTTGCCTGGACGAGAGAAAAAACCCCCGTGCTTGACCAGAGGCTGAAGCTCGCTGCCAGGGATACTTCAACCACAGAGGTTGCCGATGAAGATGGGGCGTGGTATTTTCACATAGCCGCCAAAGATTTTGCCGACAACTGGTCCGCTCCATCAACAATCCGTTATGTGCGGGATACGGTCCCGCCTTCGCGGGTTTCGTTTACAGCTTTGGAAGAAAACGAAGAGGGGTACCTTCTTTCAAACGATTTAACCATAGAATGGACTCCTGCAGGCGAGGATTCCATATCCGGCTATAATTTTCGCCTGGATAAGCTAAGCAGCGACTCTGAAGCAGAGCCCGGAGAAGAAATCTACCTGGTGGAGGCCCTCTCCAGGCGTGTTCTTACCCAGCAGGCGCAGTATAGCTACCAGAATCTTGACAACGGGCTTTGGGCCTTCTCTGCAGCAGCCATCGATGTGGCGGGGAACATGGGGGAAGCCGAGAGTGTTCTGTTTCGTTTGAACAAGTATAAGCCGGTAACCATTATCTCCAAGGTAACGGCAGTCGCCGATGACCTTGGTGGTGTAGGCCTGAGTATATTCGGTAAAGGTTTTTCCACAGAGGGATATGTAATAAGCGTTATTCTCGATAGGGACGGTGAAAAGCCGTTCGATTACACTTTCCTTAAAAGCGAAGAGGATTATAAAGTATCCGGGGACGGCTATATTGTCGGTCCGCGTCTGGATCTGTTCGAGGAAGGCATTTATCGCTTGGGGCTGAATCATTCCGGGAGAGGGCTTGCTTTTTACAGCAGGAGTCTGGCTCTCAGCCCGTCGGGAACAGTCAAGCTCGGAGATTACAGCTCGAGCTATGTTCCTCCGTGGGAGATTAGAGAAAAACCTCTCTTTCTCCTCCCGATAAACAACCTGTATCTGGGAGTTATCATCCTGTTTCTGTGCCTGGTGTTTGCCGCATCGGTGGGCAAGCTGGTGAGCGTAGCACGGGAAGGGAGGTTTATGCAGAAAGAGGTTGTAGCTCTCCTGACAGGTCCGATCTTTCCGGAGAGAAAGGAAGAAAAGATGAAAGAACTCAAACGCCGGGGATTGGGGCTCCGCTTCAAATTCGCGACTCTGGTTACCGTTTTGGTTATTCTTATTGTTCTGCCGGTTTCGGTGTATTTCGGGTTTTCTCTTATCAGGAACCAGACGGATAACCTGGCTAATGGGCTTCGGGAAAAGGCTGCCTTGATGCTTGGCAGCATGTCTGCCGGCTCGGTGGAAAGTATCCTGGACAATGAGCCCTTCCCTTTGAGGAATGTGGCTGATCAGATGATATCTATGGACGAAGCTTTATACGCCACTATAACCGCTGTTGTGCCCGTTGGTGATGAAACAATTCCCGCCGAGCCGGGAGGCGTTGAATTCGTCTGGGCGACAAACGATCCTGACCTTACTACCCTGGAGAGCTTTGTGGGAGGAAAATTCCAGATGCCCCGGGATGACGTATCCGCAGTACTGAAGGAGGTGACGATCCGGGTTAATGAAAAAGCGGCTGAAGAGGTAGGGAGTCTCGTGGAACAGATAGAGGCCAATACACAAGAGCTTAAAGAGCTGCTCTTTGCAACGGACGAAAAATCCGAAGCAAGATTAAATGAGCTTTCCATAGAAAACAAGACTCTTGAAAACCAGGTGAGAAACGCGCTGCAGACGATCGCGAACCAGGAGCTCAATTCCATACCGGAATTCAATCTTCAAAATCTGAAGGAAAACTATATCTTCTACATGCCCATTACATATAGAAAACCAAAGGAGTTATTTTATTACCGGGGATTGGTGAGACTCGGCGTATCGGCCGAAAAAATAATCCATGTCATAGGGGAGACCAGGAAAAGCCTGCTTATAAACAGTGTGATTTTCGCATTAGGCGCTATCGGGCTCGGAATACTGGGCGCCCTTCTCCTCGCGTCCATAACCGTCAACCCGATCAAGAAGCTGGTGTCCGGTGTAGCAACGATCAGGGATACGGCGGATAAAGAGCAGTTGAAGAGCCACGTTATACAGATCAAGCAGAAGGATGAGTTGAGAATACTGGCAGACACTGTGAACGAGATGACTCAAGGTCTGGTTGCGGCAGCCGTTGCTGCAAAGGACCTTACCCTTGGAAAAGAAATCCAGAAGATGTTCATTCCCCTGGATAAAGATGCCCGCGGTCAAAAAGTGACTACCGGTGGGGAAAAAACGGATATGGTCGAAATATTCGGTTATTATGAGGGGGCGAAAGGTGTATCCGGAGATTATTTTGAATACAAGAAGTTGGACGCACAGCACTATGCTGTAATCAAGTGCGATGTGGCCGGCAAAGGTGTACCGGCGGCTTTAATCATGGTAGAGGTGGCGACAATTTTCCTTACATATTTCCGGAACTGGAACATAAAGAGCCCGGGATTTAAGATAGACGGCCTGGCATATATGATGAATGACATGCTCGAGGAGCGCGGTTTTCAGGGACGTTTTGCCGCATTGATAATAGGTATAATAAATGTAGAGACAGGCGCCGGATACTTCTGTAACGCGGGTGACAACATCGTTTATATATACGACAGCCTACAGAAAAAGATGATACGAAAGGTTTTGCCCGAAACGCCTGCTGCCGGCGTGTTCCCGTCCATGCTTCTGGAAACGAAGTCCGGATTCGTAACCGTTCCTATAAAGCTCAACAAGGGCGACACTCTCCTGCTCTACACTGACGGTGTTTTTGAGGCTCAGCGGCTGCTCCGGGACGAAAACTATAAAACCTTAAGCTGGAAGGACATTGCTGATAAAGGCTGGGATCTTTCCACGGATGAAGGGACGGAAGCCGCGGCATTCGAAGAGCTTTCTGAAGAACGTATGGACCAGATCCAGAACGCGGTTTTTAATAGAAGGATCTATAAGCTGAAAAAGTACCAGAATCCCAACTCTGAAGAGGAGTTAACGTTTGACTTCAGCGGTTGTGCGGGAAGTGTTGAAGAGGCGGTGCTGGCGATGGTTTCTGTGGAAAAGATATTCAGAATTTACCCCGATCCGACAGCTGCCCCGGAAGATACGGTAAGGGTAGACCGGCGTATCGATGCTTTCCTCGATAAGCACTTTATTCAGTACTCCCTGTATTTTACCAATCGCATTGACAGTGACGAAGAAAGCCCATATGTTTCCTTCGGAAATTTAAAGGAGGACAGCCAGTATGACGATCTTACGATCCTCGGTATCAAGATACTGTAAGGCATTCCGGGATTACGCATCCCTCGGCAGGCGTATTCTCCCGCTCTTAGTCTTTGTCTGTTCCCTGTCTGGTTTTGCGGACACTGCAATCCTGATAGACAACAGCTACCTGGACTGGCAGAAGCTTCCGCAACAGGCTCTGTTTTCAGAGTATTTTAATCCTCTTGCCAGTGTGCGGGAACGGGGCGGAAAGGCTGAAATTCTGGTAGAGGAGGATTCTCTCTACTGGGGCAAAGGCGGAACACATCTCAGAGAGATGAAAGCCTATGAAGATGGCGACAACCTCGATCTGTACATCGAAAGCCGCGGGAATTTTGCCTACGATCTCTCCATCTATTTCTACCTTTACGCAGCCCGTAACAGCGATGAAGAAAACCGTTTCACCCTTGAGCTTCTGCCCGGAAAGGTGAACATGGAAGGCGCCGCGCTGCTCTGGGAGAGAGGAATTGCTGAACCAAAAATTATCGGAAAGCTGGTCAGCAGCAGTTTCATGCTGGAGTGCATGATCCCGTTGGATGCACTGCCGGCCGATCTGGCAGGCAGGCTGCGGGATTACTCCTTTGACCTGAGCACCTGCTATTATGAAACGGCTTCAGGGATGTACGAAGAGTTTTTCCTTTCTTCGTTCTATACCCTTGAGTTTACCTCACCTTCGAAACTGTGAAAACCGAGCTTTCCTTGACAGGGGAATAAACATAGGATATATCAGAGGTGGATGAGTGTGCGGACTGGAAAAGGAGATGAGGCTTGAAGGCAAGGTTTCTCTGTGAAAGTTGCGGCAAAGATGTTCCGTTCAATGTGGAACTATGCCCGTCCTGTGGAAGGGAGTTCCGGGCGGTTAAGTGCCCTATCTGCGAGCTGGAGGGGAGCCCCGAACTTTTTTCCGAAGGATGCCCTGCCTGCGGCTATATGAGCCCGTCATCGCCTACCCGGGGCGACACACCTGAGTCTGCTCCCCGGATCAGGCCTGTATCTCCGATGCCGTCTATACCGAAGACGGAGGGGCATACAAAAAAGTCCCGGATAAAGTCTGCTCAAAAAACGGATACCTCTCAACAAGAGAAAAAAAAGCTTCTGCCCAATTTTGTCTACGGATGGGGTTCCCTTATTCTTCTGGTCATACTCGTTATCTTTCTCCTGCTTTTCTTCAGGTCTTAGTATATATACCCTAAACCGAATCCTCCCATCAGATACCAGTCGTTGAGAGATTCGATTTCAGCAGAGAGCACGAGGGAAAGGAAGATCTGCGTGCCTGGAAGCATGGTATGGACCTCGAAGCCGCTCTGAAAGGGAAGATCGATCCCGAAATCCTCAGAAAAGGGCAGGCTCCTGACGGCGGTAGAAAGACCGGCAACGAAGGCGCCCAGGTCAAACATGATGCCGGCTCTCCCGTACAGCCACACATTGGCATCGATCGAGTTATCGTATGTAAGATCGTAGGTAACACGCCATGGAGAAAGAATAATTTCAGGAAAGAAGATCAGAGATACCGGACCCAGGGAAAGCCGGGCGGCGTTTCCCAGAGAAATGCCGGTGAAGTTGCTGAAAGTGTCTGTCCCTGTATGCAGGTGATAGGCAAGTTTTCCGGAAAGGGCCATTTGAAAACCAACACGTTGTCCTAAATCCAGGTACTTATATCTGTAAGCCGCGCTGAATATAAAGGGTAGATATGCAACATCTTCCAGGATCAACCCGGCCAGGAGATCCATTTCCATTCGATAACCCAGCCCAAGCCTGAAGGAAAGGGCAAGCGGCGCCCTGTAAAGATTCTGCTCCATATGTCCCAGAAAGAGGCTGGAGATCTGAAAACTGCGTGCTGGAAGGACATCGGGTGTTCCGGTGTAGAGAAGGCCGGGTGTTCCGCTCCAGAGGCTGCGGTAAGCTATTGTCAGCGAGCGGTCAAGGGAAACACACTGTTCCAGAATCTTTTCAAGCCCTTCCTTCTTCCCCTTTGCTGCAACCTGAAGCATATAGCTGCCGTCGGGCAGCGTCTGGCCGCTTCCCGACTTTCCGTCCCACAGGTAGTTTTGCTCCCACGTGCTGAAATAGGGCAGTTCTTCTTCCAGCACTGTGCTGCCCGTACTATCTATGATGGAAAGGATGGCTCGACCGTAGTTGGATACTTGAAAGGTGAAGCGGGTCTTGCCGAGAAGACCCGGGTTGTCCGGATTGAAGCTCGCACGGCTGAGGGTCGGGTCGTACAGTCTGAATTCCGCCTCCTTAAGAATTACATCCACAGATGTTGTGCGGTTTTCGTTAATCGTTATGGGAATAGTATAATCCTCATAACCAAATGAGCGAATTTTCAGGTTGTAGAAGCCTATAGGAACTTTTGTAAGGCCTTCTGTCAAACTTGCGTTTCCAAGAATTATCTCGGCATTGGGTGGATCTATACTGAGCGAAATGTAGCCCATAATCCTTTCCATTGTGAGCTCGATACTCTGATCCCCCCCACTGTAGCTCACCCATGCTTCCGAGGTATAATAGCCTTCCATCTTCATGGTAATTTTATAAGTGCCCGGCGCCAGGTTTCTCATCTCGAGAGGCGTTTCACCTGTATAGCGGTTGTTGATATAGATCGAAGCCCCTGATGGGTCGGAGAGAATCGCGAAGGCTTCTTCCTCTTCTTCCGTTTCTTCCTCCTCTTCTTCAGCCTCTTCGCCTGTCTTGTCCGCTTCGATCACAGTTAAAAAGGTGCTTCCTTTAGACAGGCTGCAGCTCGGGAGAAGGAGAAGGAGAAGGATCGGAAAGAGCAAAGAAAGCCGTTTCATGATATTGTATAATAACCCATATGACTTCACATTGGCAAACGGTTTTAGAGTGATTTCCGATCAGCCGATATTGTAGGATAGGTAAAAGAGAGGAGCGTGTGAATAGAAAAAGATATTTAATATCTATTTCAATGATCTTCACCTTGCTGGTAATTATACTCCGGCCGATCATCGCTCAAACAGAGATACCGGATGGGTTCAGAGGCATACTGCTCGGTATGGATTTGCAGCAGGTAAAGGAGAGGCTCCTGGAGGATCCCTACTTTAACTATCGAGGGGACCCCGATGTCAGTTTTCTCCCTCAGACTCAGGAATCCCTGATCGAATGCCGGGGATTTTCCTATATTGAGCGTGCTTATTTTCAGTTCCATGAGAAAAAATTGTCTATTATAATTATCCTGATCAATCAGGAAAAGATAGACCATTATTCTCTCTTCTCCACACTGTCTGAGAAATACGGTGAATTCAGCTCCCTCTCGCCCGACAAAGTGGTGTGGGAATCCGGCGTCACACTGTTTTCTCTGGAACGTCCTCTCAGTGTTAAATATATCGATAAACAGGTGTTTAACGCCATAAAGGAGGCCGGAGCTTCCGAAGAAAGTTTCAGAGAAATTACCCGCGAACAATTTCTGGAGCAGTTTTGAATACCGGGAAAGAATGGTGAAGAGATATAATATTATTTTACTGTTCTTTATGCTGATTTTCCTGCCGTCAGCCTGCAGTAAAGGCGGTCACACCCGGGAAACAGTCGATATGAAACTAGGAGGCGAGCTGTTTCATATCGAAGTAGTTCGTACAAAGGAAGATCAGGCAATGGGGTTGATGTACAGGAAAAAGCTCGGTGACAAAGAAGGGATGCTCTTTGCCTATGAAGTGGATTCCCCGCTGCGCTTCTGGATGGCAAATACGGAAATACCCCTCTCAATTGCTTTTATCGACCGTGAGGGAGTAATAATCCAGATTGAGGACATGCAGCCTTTCGATCTTACTCCCGTCAGATCGAAGATAGCGGTGCGTTACGCCCTGGAAGTCAAGCAGGGCAGATTTAACGAGCTGGGAGTTGCAGTAGGCGACAGGCTCGAGGTGCCGTAAGAAAAGATATTTAATCCTTATTTTCTTCAAAGAGCTCCGGAAACAGATTTGTCTTCGGCTCATCTTCGGGCTCGACAGGCTTGTTAATCAACACCTCGACCTTGCGCTCAATGCGGGAAAGCTCCTTTTCCAGACTGCCGGCCAGCTTGATTCCCTCTTCAAATAGCGCAACCGCCTCCTCGAGAGGCAGGTTTCCACCTTTGATCTTTTCACTCAAACTTTCCAGGCTTGTAAGGCGTTCCTCAAAGCTCTTCATTTTTCTCTTCCTCCTTAACTTCACCGAGAAGACTGCCCTTGTGAAGCCGTATACTGACATCATCCCCGATAGACGCCTGCTCAGAGGAGAGCATGATTTTCCCTGTCGGGAGATGGGTTACAACGGCAAATCCCCTTTTAAGTATATCCAGAGGGGAATGTGCCCGCAGCTCACCGGCGCTCATCTCCATTCGATGGCGGTGGACGGTCAGCAGATTATCCATAGCCGTCTTTAACTGATCCCTCGCTTCGTCGAAACGGAGAAGGCAGGGCTGAATCAGGTATCGGAAATTTCTCTCCAGATTTTCCGGGGAAAACCGATCCAATATCAGCCGTATTCGATCGATGCGTCCGGTTACAGCTTCCCGTATAACTGAAGCTGCTTCCAGCACTCTTCTGAGAAGGTCCTCCCGTGAAGCGGCCACCAGTTCCGCCGCAGCGGAAGGTGTAGGGGCTCGAACATCGGCGGCCAGGTCCGCCAGAGTTATGTCGATTTCATGTCCCACGGCTGAGATAACGGGTATCTCCGAATCGGCAATGGCTCTTACCACAGCCTCATCGTAGAAAGGCAGGAGATCTTCCAACGAACCTCCTCCGCGTCCCACGATCAGTACATCTCCCAATTTATGCGTATTGGCAATACGGATCTGTTCCGCGATGACAGGGGCCGCCTCGTCTCCCTGGACCGGCGACGGTAAAATGACCAGATTCACACTGGAATTTCTTCTCTTGAGAACCCTGAGAATGTCACGAATAGCGGCGCCTGTCGGTGATGTGACTACCGCAATACGCTCCGGGAGAAGAGGCAGCGTTTTCTTCCTCGCGGCATCGAAAAGACCTAATCCTGCAAGTTTAGCCTTTCTCTCTTCCAACAGGGCAAGGATATCTCCCTGGCCCGACTGAATGAGGCTTTCGCATATCAGCTGGTAGCTTCCCCTTTTTGGATAGACGGAAATACTGCCCGAAGCCTTCACCAGCATGCCGTCGGCAGGCGTGAATGTAAGGCCTTTGATTCGATTTTTAAACATTACGATGGACAGGACTGCTTCCTGATCCTTGAGGGTAAAATAATAATGACCGGTGCTGGATGGACGGAAGTTGGAAATCTCGCCTTCCACAGTCACCCTTGGGAATTCGTTTTCAAGCAGCGAACGAATAAGGGTGGTGATTTCAGATACGGTGTAGCAGGTTTTAGAGTCCATTTACAGGCGGTCATCCTCCATAGAGTAAAATACCAATCCGGAAAGCGGTTTGGGGTAAAAAAAAGTGGATTTTCGCGGCAACACTTCACCTCGCCGGGAAAGGTTCATGATCTCGTCGACATCAGGCGGATTCATTAAAAAAGACGCCTGCATATCTCCGGATCTGACTTTCTCTACCGCCTCCTTTGGATCCGGTGTGTATTCTATATAAGTCTTCCGGGACAACTGCTTTTCTGTTATTCCCACAGCCTGGTTGAGTACCAGATTGTTAAGGATATTCACATCGAGGAGTTTCCATGAATCGGAGGCAGGTCCGGCAAGTTCCGAGGCATACCTCTCCGGGTCTCTCAGGGTAAAAAGAAAAGGCGTATTTTCCCCCGCAACCACGGCGGCAAAAGTATGCGGCTCCCGTTCTTTCAGGGCCTTAAGCAGTTCTTCGTCCTTCGCGGGGTCTACATGGAGTCTGCAGATGTCAAAAGACTTGTTTAAGATGTTTTTTATGGACTCCCAGAGGAAGCCTTTTATACCGTGAAGCATGCGGTAATATGGGAGCAGGGTCATTTGTCCGGAGGAGGCATCGACGAGATACATCATGATGTATTCCCACGGTGTGTCTGTTCCGGCATTCGGATGCGATTCGCGAAAACGATCCCTGAGAGTAAGCATGGTCTGATAACGGTGATGACCGTCGGCAACATAAAGAGGTGTTTCAGCCATGAAGCGTTCAATGACATCGCATCCTTCCCTGTTGGTATAACGCCAGAAGCGATGACGGACACCGCTGCTGCCTGGATCGGAGGACTGCTCCCGGTAGTCGACAAGGGGTTTTTCTTCAACTGCCCTGTCCATCAGCCGTTCCACCGGGGATTTTTTATTCCAGTAGAATCCCCAGATAGACTCGAATTGAGCATTCGTTTCCCGGGTAAGTTTAATCCTGTCTGATACAGGTCCCTCCATTACCTTTTCGTGGGGGAGTATCCGGCCCTCCGAATATTTCCGCAGACGGACAGCTCCGATCAAACCCCTCATCCGTTTTTTCATTTCACCCGGAACCTGATATTCCTGCTCGTAGATCCAGAATGACCTGGTATCACTGCGAGCCAGTACGCCGCTTGTTTTCCAGTCTGCAAAATAGTCCCTTGCCCGGGTGTAGCGATTATTCTTCTCTGTGTCTCCGGAAGCAATACGATTCAAAATGAGACGAATTACGTTGTACTCGTGCTGTCGGTAGTAAGCGTCCTGCTGCTCCGGGGATATAACATCGTAAGGCTGTGAAAGGCAGTCTCCGATGGAAGAAATTTTATCAGGGTTGTAATATAAGCCGCGAAAAGGTTTTACTTCATTGCCTGGCGGCATCCTGCAGCCTCCTCATGTATGAGCCATTATAGGTAAGGCCATGCCTCTGTCAAGGTATCGTCGCCGTAGAAAGGCTTAGGTAAGCAAAGGGACTGTTAATGTCGATAATTATACCGACATGAAGAACACTGCTCTAATTAATGCTGTCGGGCTCTCTCCTTATGCCCTGACAGAGCTGCCGGAAGGCGGAAGCGCTTTCAATCGGGTGTTGGATTACTGCAAAACGCTTCCGGATGTACAAGAATTTCTGCTTATCACCGATAAAGAGACGAAAGCGCGGAGTGATTTTAACGGGTATCTGAAAAGTAAAACCGATCTGATAGTGAGGGATAACTGGAGTATTAAGGATCTTCTCGAATGTATGCTGGAAAAATCCGGGGATGATTCTCACATCTTTTATTTCTACGGTGATTGTCCCTTTCTCGATTCTGAATTGACACATCGAATGTTTACAAACCATCTCAAGTATTTCGCCAATTACAGCTTTGCCGACGGCTACCCGTACGGATTGACTCCGGAAATCCTGAGCACTGCAACTATAACCCCTCTGCTCCATCTTGCCGATGATTCAAGCCTGCATCGGGATTCCCTTTTTAATGTTATCAAGAAAGATATCAACTCATTTGATATAGAAACAGAAATTTCCGAAAGGGACCTGCGTCTTTTACGTGTGTCCCTGACGGCTGATAAACGGAGGAATTTGATACTTATCGAACGTCTTATGGAGAAAGGGTTTACCGATACTGTTTCCATTATCGACGCTTTACAGAAGTCGCCGGAACTGATGAGAACTCTGCCGGCTTTCTTCAATATACAGATTGTGGAGGGTTGCCCGCAGAACTGCTCTCACTGTCCATATCCGGAAATACGGGGTCCCCAAACAGGTAAACAAGGCGAGATGGATTTTGAGGACTTTCAGAAAATACTCAACCGTATCGAGAGCTTCTGTGATGACGCCGTTGTCAGTGTGTCCCTGTGGGGAGAGCCGGCATATCACAGCCGGATCGAAGAGCTGATCCAGTCCGTACTTAGCAGAGATAAGCTTGACCTTATCGTTGAAAGTTCCGGTATCGGCTGGCAGGAAGGTGTTTTTAATCGAATAAAGGATTCAAGTTCCGGAGAAGCCCAATGGATTATTTCCCTGGATGCCTGGAATAGTGAAGTATATGAGACATTGCGGGGAGAGGGATTTGACGAAGCAATCAAAACCGTGAACAGGCTCAAAGAGATCTTCCCCGGCAGGGTATATGTACAGGCGGTCAGGATGCAGGAGAACGAGGATGACATGGAACACTTCTTCCGCAACTGGAAGGCTTCGCTGGATAATGTGATCATACAGAAGTACGATCATTTCTGCGGCAAACTAACTGATAAGAGGGTTACCGATCTCTCCCCGCTTAAGCGCTTTCCCTGCTGGCATGTAAAACGCGATGTAACGGTGCTTCTCGATGGATGCGTTGTGCTCTGCCGCGAGGACCTGGGCAATGAGTATGTGCTTGGAAACGTATTGAAGGAGGATCTTAAAGAGATCTGGCAGAGAGGTGAGGATTTTTACCTCAGACATATCAAAGAGGATTATCCGGAAATTTGCAGGAATTGCGATGAGTACTATACATACAATTTCTAAGAAAGAACGCGTTCCTTATACTGTTGTCGGGGGTGTGAGGAAAGAGCGTATTCGCAAGTACTCTTCCTTGATAACCATCCTTCTTTTAAACCGGGTCGGCAAGTTTTACAGGGAGGAATTCCTCGAGGAATTCTGCGGCATCGATTTTGCGGACATACTCTGCGTTGAAGGACCGGGGCTTCTCTACGATTTGGATGCTCGATCGAGAAAATTCCCCGCCGTACGGTTTCTGCTTCTCGAGGCGGATGTGTCGGTAGGTGAAAGGATCAATCTGGGGATAGAAGAATCCAACTCCCGGTATATATTTGTAATCTGGAGTGACATGAAAGCCCCTCGAACTGCAGTAGGCCCCGGCTTGATTGAAAAACTAAATCGAACCGGAAACATCTGTACCGTACCTCTTTTAAGAACCGATAAAGGTGAGCTGATACCTTCAATCCAAATACCGGTCTTCCCGGGACGGACGTTGAAGGTCGTGCCGTGGAAAACGGTTAAGAATGGGATGACGAGTCTATATCCGTTTGACTTCTGCGGTGTATATGATAAGGAAAAATTCCTGCTGGCCGGTGAATTCGATCCGGAAATACTTAATCCTTACTGGCAGAAACTGGATTTTGGCTTTCGGAGTTACCTTTGGGGAGATAAAATCGTCTGCGATACCTCTCTGACGGTTGGCTATCTCAGCGAAGTGCCAAGTGAGGATACAACAACCGATGCAGGCTATAAGTTCTTTTATCTCAAGAATATTGCGGTTAAACAGAGGAAAAGCGCAGGTGTTCTCCCCTTACGCCGTTTTCCCATGTTTATGTTTCGATCTGATACGGGTCCTCTTTACGCCTTGAAGGAGTTTCGTTCCGCCAGGTGTTGGGTTAATTCCCATAAAAGCCGTTTCAAGCAGGATGCCAGGGGACTGGCAGCCGGATGGGAGATGCCCGAATGAAAACAGGCATTTTTCTTCAGGTTCGGCTGTTTTCAGAGAGGCTGAATCGGAAGGCCGTTCTTCCTCTAAGCGGTATTCCAATAGTAACACATGCCATGCGTGCGCTCTCGAGGATGAAAGCGGATGTGTTTGCATTGCTCACCGATGAGCAAAGTCTTGAGAGCTTAACGCCGCTTGCCGCTTCGGAAGGATTTCAGGTTTTTCAAGGACCGGGAGACGATGTCCTGCACCGCTACTGCCTGGCGGCACGGTTCTACGGGGTGGAAAGAATCGTTCGAGCCACAGGCGACAATCCCCTGGTTTCAGCAAGGATGGGCAATGCAATAGTGAGAATACATGCCGAAAGGGAGACTGACTTGAGCCATTTTTTAGGATTGCCCATGGGCGCCGGAGTGGAAGTAATAGAAGCGGAGGCGCTCTATACGGCAGATCGGGAGTCTACCGACGCTTTTGAGCGGGAGCATATTACGACCTTTCTCTACAGGCGAATGGATCGCTTTAAGGTGCTCGAGCTGGATTGCCCTTCCGAATATTGCATGAAGGACACCACAGTCAGCCTTGATACACATGAAGATTATACTTTGCTCTCCCGGATCTACCGGGATCTCTTCAAGCATGATCCTATCGAAATCGATCAGCTGGTGAAATGGCTCAAGGAACATGAAGCGCTTTTGAGGAGGTACAGGCTTGAGAAGAAGGATACTTCTATCCCCAGTCTTGAAAAAAGGCACAGGGACAGGCCATCTGGTGCGGTGTCTATCTCTGAACCGCGCTCTTCCTGCTGATCCCCCTATCCTCACCGGCTGGTCCGAAGAAGAGGGTTTGCTCGAGTACGTGACTGCCGGGAATACAGTATCCCTCAGCCGGCTCTCTCAGGATAAACCCTGGGATATTATTGTTCTGGACAGGAAAACATCGAGCCTTCAGGATATAGCCGTACTTGCGCCCTTTGGTTGTCTTGTCGGTTTGGATGAAGGGGGGGCGGCAAGAACTTTTTTACCGTACCTGATTGATACGTTTCCTGAGCAGGGAAGGAGAAACAGTGCGGATAAGGCCAATGTAACTTCACTCGCTTTCCTGGATCTCCCAAAGCGGGGTATAAAGAGCTCTGCAGGACGTTTCCGTAATGTCCTTATTTCCTTTGGCGGTGAAGATCCCGCCCATCTTACCGAAGCTATGATATCCTGTCTTGCGCGATACGGTATACCGTCAAATTCTGAAGTCCTTAAAGGCTGCAGGATATCTGTAGTTGAAGGTCCGGCTTACGGCAGCAGGAACTGGCGATTCGAGGAATTTGACCTGGGAATTCGGCTCATCCGGGTTCCGGATAACCTGAAAGAGTGCCTGCACGAGTACGATCTGGTTTTCACCTCTTTCGGACTCACCTGTTTCGAGGCTCTGGCGGCAGGCGTTCCCGTCATCCTTCTGAATCCGACCGCGTATCATAGATATCTCAGCCGGAAGTATGAGCTGCCTGAAATAGGAGTGAAAAAGCCTTCCCGGGCTAAATTGATGCGTCTTTTGAAAGACATTCCCTCTCTTTATGGAGCGGTGGACCGTGTGCAAAGTGAGTTGAAAAAGGCGGATATAACTCTGGCGGGACACGTCGAATCGTTAAAACCGGTAGAGTCGAAAGACCGACACGCCTCAGGCTGGTCTGTCAACAAGTGTCCCGTCTGCAATAGTAAGAACAATCCTGCTGCAGCCCGATTCCCTTACCGGAGCTATTTCCGGTGCCGGGACTGCGGGATACTGTATCTCAGGAATTTCTCGGGAAAAGCTGCCCTGTACGATGAATCATACTTTACCGAGGAATATAAAAAACAGTACGGTCGAACTTATCTTGAAGACTTTAGAAAAATCAAAGATCTCTCTCTGCAAAGATTGGATTTGATCAGCCGGATGCTGCGGAATAAATCGGGAAAGTCTCTACTGGATGTGGGATGCGCTTATGGACCTTTTCTCCAGGCCGCTTCTGAACAAGGTTTTCGCACTCTGGGTATGGATGTTTCTCGGAAAGCTGTGGATTTTGTCCTTGAAGAACTCGGTATCCCTTGTCTTCGAGCTGCTTTTGAAGACTACGGGGGCGGGGAAGTGGATGTGCTTACAATGTGGTTTGTCATAGAACATTTCAGTGATCCCGAAGGAGTGTTGAAAAAGGTCAACAGCCTGCTCCCCATAGGCGGTCTCTTTGCCTTTTCCACACCTACGGCGAGAGGTATTTCCGGTCGAAAAAACCTGGAATCCTTTCTCGAAGAAAGCCCTGTAGATCATAATACAATCTGGTCTCCCGGGACCGCCCGGAAGATCTTGAGACGTTTCGGATTTTCTGTGCGGTCTGTTCGGATTACGGGGCACCATCCGGAACGGTTCCCGTGTATGAAAGAAACTCCTAAAAATAAATTCCGGCGAAGTTTTTTCAGGGCAGTAAGCCGTGTATTCGGTTTAGGAGATACGTTTGAGGTGTATTCGGTGAAAGTCCGGGAAATGCAGGATGTAAGGATGCGCTATGAGAGAGAATAATCGAAAAACAGTTCTTATCCTTGGCGCTTCCCGGATGCAGCTTCCGTCTATCAGAATCGCCCGTGAGAAAGGCTGGCGTATTATTGTGGCCGATGCCAATCCCCTGGCGCCGGGGATTGAACTCGCGGATATCTTCGAGGAGATAGACCTGAAAGACAGAGAGGGAATGGCTCGTATGGCGGAGCAGTATGTAAAGGAGGGAAACCTTGACGGCGTCTTTACCGCCGGTACGGATTTTTCCACGACGGTCGCATGGGTGGCTGAACAGTGCGGGCTTCCGGGTATTTCGTATGATGCTGCACTGGCGGCTACGGACAAGGATCGAATGCGTGAGAAATTAAAGAAGGCTGGAGTGTCATGCCCTGATTATGTGAGCCTTACAGAGGAGGATGATCCGGAGACGGCTCTCGCCGGATTATCCCTGCCTTTGGTGGTCAAACCGGTGGACAGCATGGGATCTCGTGCCGTGAAAAGGGTGGACAGCCTTTCAGAGCTGAAGAGAGCCTATGGGGATGCATTGAAGGTTTCCCGGGCATCGAGAGTTATCCTCGAGACCTATATGGATGGACCGGAATTGAGCCTCGATGCGGTAGTCTATAAGGGACAGGCTGACGTCTGCGGTGTGGCGGATCGGTATATCCGCTTCCCGCCTTACTTCGTGGAAATGGGGCACACCATACCGAGTGCTTTGGATAAAAGTGAGCTTGATAAGGCGGAAGAGCTGTTCAGGAGAGGAATAGCCGCCCTGGGTATTGATAACGGGGCGGCCAAGGGGGACATCAAGCTGACTTCCGGAGGACCGATGGTCGGGGAGATCGCCGCACGTCTTTCGGGCGGATACATGTCCGGTTGGACCTATCCTTACTCCTCGGGCGTCATGGTAACCGGGGCCGCACTGAATATTGCCGTCGGATTGCCGCCCGGTGATCTGGCGCCGAAAAGGCATCATGTATCTGCAGAGAGAGCGTTTATATCCATCCCGGGCAGAATTTCAGAGATATATGGAAAACGGGAAGCCGAGTGTATGGCAGGTATCAGAAATGTGTTCTTTCGAGTCGGCGTTGGTGATGAGGTGAGGTTTCCCCGCAATAATGTGGAGAAATGCGGAAATGTCATTTCCCAAGCAGCGGTCCGTAAAGACGCGGCAGCGGCTGCAGATGAAGCTGCAGGAAAGATAATGCTCCGCCTGGAAGAGGGTCATCCGGCGACCAGAGCCTTTCTCTTCGACGATAACCCTTCAGGAATTGAAGCTTTTTCCTTAAAAGCCGGAAAAAACCTGAAATCTTTCCGGAGCATGCCTGATCTGATCGAGGGTCCCGGGGAAATGGTCCTCCTGGAGCTTCCCGCTCTGGAGGAAGAAAGTGCATTGGATTGGCACGGACTTTCTGTCGGACAGGCATTGGACCGGGTTGTCTCGCTGACCGGCATTCCAGTGAGCAGAGGTAATCCGTCAAGGGGTTTTGCGATAGGCAGCATGTTCTGGAAATGCCTGTTGAAGGGGGGGGCACAGGGCGGGGTATACCTGGTCGACACTCTTCGCAAGCTCCGTATGGAAGGAAAACCGATTCGAAATTTCTTCATAGGACCGGAGCGATGAGAACAGCTTTATTTTTAATCATCTTCCTGCTTCTCTTCCCTCTCAGCGCAGAAAGTGAATATGTAGCGCTTAATGAGCTGCTCAAGGAGACCGGGGCAAGGTTGGAATGGGATCCTCTCGGGGAGACCGGCCGCATTAAATTGGGCAACGAGGTTGTTGTCTTTAAAATGGGGGTTCCCTTTGTCCTCCTTGGTTACGAACAGATTATGCATACGGCGCCGATAACAAGTAGAGCGGGAGGCGTCTATCTTCCCGGCGATACAGCTGAAAAGATAATCAAGTATCTCTCACGATTGGGTTTGAAGGCCGACATACCGAACGTTGCTGTAATTTTTATTGATCCCGGACATGGAGGCAAGGATCCGGGCGCTAATTATACATTTTCGACTAAAGATGGGGAAATCGATGTCAGAGAAAAAGATATCGTGTTGGATGTGTCCAGACGGTTGAATAAACTGCTTCAGGATAGCTATCCATCCAAGAAAATTCTCGTTTCGAGGGATTCCGACAGCTTTCTGGAGCTCGAGGAAAGGTCCGAAATGGCAAACAATATAGTCTTACGTGATAACGAAGCGATTGTGTTTATCTCTATACATGCCAATGCCGCCTTCAAGAAAACAACTAAAGGATTCGAGGTATGGATTTTGCCTCCGGAATACCAACGCGAGCTTATTGATGAATCCGAACTGGATAACAGCAGCCGCGACATACTTCCTATTCTCAACAGCATGAGGGAGATTGAATATTCAACTGAAAGTATATTGCTGGCGCAGGAAATTCTGACCGGTCTGGAGGAGAAGATCGGGTATTTAAGCCCCAACAGGGGTTTAAGAGAAGAGGAGTGGTTCGTTGTGCGTAATTCAAAAATGCCCGCCGTCTTGATCGAGCTCGGATTCATTACCAACCGGGACGAAGCTTTGAATATGCTGCAGGACGTATACTTGCAAAAGCTTGCAGAAGGCATATATAATGGCGTAAATCGCTTTATCGATCAGTTTGAAACCAGTCGAGGATTTACGGAGTAGGTATTGAGACAAACCTTTTTCAGCCGGCGGGATGTTCTGCAGAGCCCGTCCTTTCAGATTGCGGTTGTTATACTCTTTTTCTTTCTCCTGTCTCTGCTTTTCTTATCTTTAAAAAGCGACAGAAGGGTGAAGCGAACCTTTTTCTTTCCCCAATCGGCTTTCAGCCGGGCTTCGGATGCCGGGAAGAGTTTTACGGAAGGCCTCCATGGTGAGATCAGGTGGCTTCCGATCAGAAAAGGTTGGGAAGCCAATATGCGGCTCTTCGTCGAAGACCTCCTGCTCGGTCCCATCGATCCAATGCACGTCGGATTGCTGCCCCGGGAGACCCGGCTGATCAGCCTTTTCCTGAATAAAGGTGTGCTCTACCTCAACTTATCAGCCGATATCTTGAAAGAAAATCCCGACAGCGATCTGTCCCTTGCTTTGAAAATAAAGGGAGCGGCTAACAACGTATTGTACAATTTTCCCATACTCAAGAAACTCTACATCTTTGTTGAAGGACAGATACCTGACTTCTCTGCTCTGTATGCGGCAGGGATATATGATTTTTCCGACGGCATTAGTTTTGATCCGTCAATCATGGAATAAAAAAATAAAAATTCGTTGACAAAGCGACCCGGATAACTATAATTTTTTGTATATCAAGCTTTTTTTTAAAGGAGCAACGTATGAAACGGTTGACAATAATTACAGGTGTCGCTCTGATGATATGCTGCGGATTGATTTTCGCTGAAACATCGATGCTGATAGACTTTGCTGTTCTTGAACCCGATGTCGATGTCGGTGGCAAGGGGCTGAACACCGCAACAATGGTGGATTTCTCTAAAATCGCTGGAGCGAGTTACACGGAGGAAGAGAAGAAGCTCATGAAAGTTTCCCTCGCCGTTGAGGAATGGGAAGTCCAGCTTGCCGGGTCGTCAAGGACAGTACAGAACATGCGCTATTCCACGACCAAAGCGGTAACGAGCAAGAAATATGGAACCGTAATGGGGGCGAGAGTTCACTTTCCTACCGGGTCTTACAACTCGTGGGCTCTGATCAAGCCGCCTTTTGAGATACCCGCCTATCAAAAGCCTACCAAGTACGAAAACGGCGACATAGTCGAGTTGACCGCTGAAGAGATTGCAGCCATCAATACAAGCAACAACGTTCGCATAGGTGAGAAGGGCTATGTCACCAACAGCAGCAAATACGACGGCTACGGAGTGGTGAAAAATGTGGCAATCATCAAATCCTTGAAGATTACCGCCTACGGAACGAATTATCCGCACGGCCTTTCTGTTCGAGTTAAAGACCAGACCGGCAGCGAGCAGGACATTTTCTTGGGGCACCTCAAATTTGACGGCTGGAAAACGCTTGAATGGAAGAACCCGAATTACGTTGAGGAGGTAAAGAACAGGGAGCTTCATAACTTTCCTCTCTATCCCCAGGCCACTCCCTTTATCAAGCTCATGGGTGTACTTGTCACCAGAGACGGAGCAACAGTCGGGGGCGATTTTATATTGTACGTTAAAGATGTGGAAGTCACATACGACAAGGCTGTTATCACTCTCGATCGCGATATCGACGATGAAGAAGTCTGGGGTATCTTGACCAAGCGGGAAGAAGCCAGGAGAGATGCAGAACTCCGAAGGGTCGGCAATATCCAGGTTCTAAGGTTTCTGGAAGAGAAGAAGATAGACTAAGGAAACCGAGATCGATTAGGCCGGTGATCTGAATCGACAGTCTGAAAAACACACGAGGGGATTCCCGTAAGGGGATCCCCTCGTTTTTTATATACGCTTTAGTACAGGGAGTTTTCCCGGACTATCTTCCGAGCAGTTTGCTCATATCCAGGCTCACCCCTGCAACAGCCCTGAAAAGGTATCCGCCCGGTCCGGGATTGGATATTCCCAATAGAGCGTCCTGGCCGAAGGAATATATGCTGCTGTCCAGATCCAGGATAAGAGTAATGCTGTCGGTTATCCCGATGTCGGCTCTCGTGCCGATAACGAGGGAGTAGAGTGAGTGTGTGGTAGGGGTGCTGTCTACGAACTGTTTACTGCGAGTCTGCAGGCCGAAGGAGAGGATGATTTTGTAGGGGATATTTTTTTGAAAGATGTCGGTCTTAAAGGAATATTCGCTGAACAGGTCGACTATCTGAAGGCTTGCCGTGTTCTGTTCGACAAATCTCTTCCGGATTACATTTAAAGAGCAAATTGCGTTTGGCACGTAGAAGCCCAGGGAAAAGCTGTTTCTTTCCTGTATATAGTTACCCACCTCAACGAGCTGATCGTTTGTCGAATTGTCTATACAAAGCGAGGCAAAGATGACTCCCGGCGCTTCGATTTTAAAGTAAGAGGATATCCCTATTTTGGGCCAGAGTTGATCTGTATTGAGAAACCCAAGGAACGGTCCCACGCCGAAGCTGAAAAAATTGCCTTTGTAAATGAATATGGATGTGACGATATTCTTCAGGATATCGTCATAGCTGTATTTCACTTCCATCCGCTGATCTTCACTGATATTATGAGAGGCGAACAACGACATACCCATAGGAAAATCGAGCCCGGTAAACCCGGTATCCGATTCCAGCCTGTTGCGGTGGAATCCCAGATTCCCGATTCTGTAGGTTGCCCCCAGCTCGAAGGCGGAAACGGAAAGACTCATCGAGAGAAGGAGCAATGCCGTCAGCGCTGTTGTCAGTCTGATTCTGTTCTGTTTCATCCTAGAACACCGCCTTTATGCCGATAAAACCTTCGAACATCTCGGAAGGTGTCCAGGGAAGCAGTGAGACATTCATCTTGAGCTGCCAGAGAACACCGGGCGTAACCAGGTTGAGGTAAGGTGAAAGCTTAATTTCAAAATCCTGCATATTTTGATCATCGAATGCCAGATTGGCCTCTATTCCCCCGTTTGTAAGGGTTTTTTCTGGGTTTCCCAGCCTGAGGTTGAGGTTGAAGTCGATCAGCCCTCCTTCACCGGTGGAACGCTGCAGATAGTAACCCGGATGGAGAAATACGGTGGGGATAATCCCGATAAATCCCAGATTGAGGCGTGCTTCGAAGAGAAGGTGAAAGAGATCCAGGCCAAAGGCATCGTTGACAGGATCCCATCGGGGTATGCCCAACTGGGCAAGAAACTCTCCGCTCTTTTCTTTAGCGTGGAACAGAAAGCCTCCCCGGTAGTACCCGTAGGTAGCTGCCGGGAGAGTGGCGCCGAGGAAGATCTCCAGCTTGATCTTTTCCAGGTTCATCATCGTTCGCCAGTCCATGGAGTAATGACCCGGGTCGAACTCATATTCGCCGGAAGGTAAAGGAGGTATTTCGTTGTAGAAGTAGCCGTCCTGATATAAATACAACGCCGATGAGAATCTTTCTTTAACGGGATTCAGCTGCAATCTAATGCCTGTTCCAGCTACTCGATGGATGCCGTCGTATCGAATTCCTTCTGAAAAGTAAAGAAACCCACTGTACTGGGTGGAAACAGGTTCAGTGCCGAAGATATCGGAAAAACCGTCTCCTGAGGCAAAGATATCGTTTTGACCGTGAAAATATGAAAAAGAAACGGGAAGACCGAAAAGGGTCTGTATTATTATGCTGGCAGACTTGAAAGTGAGGGTTCCTCCTTCGGATTGACCGATGGCGATCCTGTTTGTAAGATCCTGTTCCAGGTTATTGGATAGGAAACCCAGCACCATGCTGCCTCCGAATTTATATCCTCCTTCCACAAGAAGGTCGATTTTACCCTCTGACTGAAGGATTACTCCGCTTGAATTGATGCCGGCTTTTGTAAAGAGCTCGAGGGAAGGCACGGTCACAGTGGCGCCGTAAGCCAGGGATGCACCGAACAATAGAAGAACGATGCATAATCGTATTCTATTTCCACGTAACGTTAATTTCATAGGCCTTTTCCTCCACTGATAAATTCTACACCTATATTAAAAAATTTCAAGGTTGCTTAATACAGACTTGCGTCTGATTAAGCAGACATGCGCTTGTAGATGTACCGGGCGAGATTGGACCTTTCATCCCCGGACATGGATTCAAAACGCAGGGCAATAAATTTCTCCTTCACGAGAACTACCTGAGCGGACGGTGACAAGGGTTTGTTGTTGAGTGAAAAATTCAAATTTGGGATTTTAGTGCCGGTAAGGATAATATTTTCTTTGACCGGTCCTAACAATTCAATGGCAATACCGCCCATACTAATATTTCGTACTTTTCCCGAAATGAGATTAGGGTAGGCGGGTACTTTAAAATGAAGTCTCAACAGCTCTCCGGGATCGGGCGGCACCCTAATATGCAGCCTCTTTTCCGAAATACCGGCGCTTATGCCGGCTATCACCCGCCGAAGTTTTCCCTTTGCTCTTTCTTGATCGAGTGGTTTAAGCAGGTAGCCGGCGACTCCCATTTCCACCATTTTCTCAATAAACTCCCTGTTGGATTGAAAGCTGTAGGCGATTACCTTGATAGAGCGGGTATCGTTGTTTTTCCTCAATTCTCTAAGAAGCTGCATTCCCTCGGTCTCTTTGTTGTCGACATCCAGGATGGCCATTTTTATATCAGGTTGTTTTT